>JAAXGZ010000113.1 GCA_012271135.1 Caldilineales bacterium
ATGCCCTGGACGAAGTAGCGCTGGGCCGCAAAGAACACCAACAGAACAGGGATCGTAACGACCACAGAAGCGGCCATCAGCAAGTGCCACTGGGTACCGTAATATCCCTTGAAATGAGCCAATCCCAGGGCCAGGGTCTTCTTGGCCGGTGTGTTTATGTAGATCAACGGGCCGATGAAGTCATTCCATGTACCCACAAACGTGAAGATGACCGCCGTGGTCAGCACCGGTTTCGACAGGGGCAGCACAATGCGGCCGTAAATTCCCAGTTCCGAACAACCATCCATTTTGGCAGCCTCGCAGAGTTCGTCCGGGATGGTGCGGAAGAACTGTCGGAACAAGAAGACAAAAAAGGCGTTTCCCCCGAAGAAGAGCGGCACCACCAGCGGCAGATAGGTGTCAATCCAGCCCAGATGGCGAAAGATGATGAACTGGGGGATCAGCAACACAATTTGCGGCAGCATCAGTGTGGCAAGCGTAAGGCCAAAGAGAAGCTCGCGGCCAGGAAACCGGAACTTGGCGAAGCCATACCCACAGATGGAGGCACTGCCCACGGTCCCAATCTCGCCCAACAGGACAAGCAGGAGCGTATTCCGGAAGAACAGGTGAAAGGGATGCTCCTGCATCGCCAAGGCATAGTTCTGCCAGTGCAGCGGGTTTGGAATCCACTGGGGCGGGTAGAGCCAGATGTGAGCCTCGTCCTTGAGGGAACTGGTCGTCATCCACAAGAACGGAGTGGTGAGCACGAAGGCTCCCAGTACGAGCACAGCGTACAGCCAAATGCGTTGGACCATGACCTGGTGGCGCAGGGACGAAGCCGGGTTGAGGGGGAACCAGCCCGGTCCGGCATTGCTGTTCCGGGTCATCCTGTCGCGTCTCATGATCCCAGATAGTAGACATCGCGTCCAAAGTAACGGAAGACCACCAGGGTCAGGGCCAGGATGATGAGAAACAGGATCCAGGCCATTGCCGAGGCATAGCCCATTTTGAGAAATTCGAATGCATTGTGATACAGGTGCAACACGTAGAAGAGGGTCGAATTGCTGGGTCCGCCGGCCGTGATTAGGTAACCGGCGGTGAACACCTGGAAGGACCCAATCATGTTGATGACGAAGTTGAAGAATATGATGGGGGTCATCAAGGGAATCGTGATCCGCCACAATCTGTGGCGCGGCGCTGCACCATCGATCTTGGCCGCTTCGTAAAGCTCAGGGGGAATGCCCTGCAATCCTGCCAGAAAAATGATCATCGTGGCCCCAAAACCCCACAGGGACATCACTATCAGCGCCGACAACGCGATGTCCGGATCCTGCAGCCAAAGAACCTTGGGGAGTCCGACGGCACGGAGCATCCAATTGACGAGCCCGTACTCGGTGTTCAGCAACCAGGACCAGAGAACGGCATTGGCCACGGGGGGTACCAGGGCCGGCAGGTAGTACAAGACCCGTATGACATACATGGTCCTGGATCGGCTGAAATTCAACAACAGGGCGGTGGCAAAGGCCACAAGCAGATTCAGGGGAACCGCAGCCGCGGTGAAGATCACGGTGACCTTGAGCGACTGCCCGACGATCCGATCCTGGAACAACCCTCGGAAATTGTCCAAGCCGATGAGGTTCGGGGGGCGCAGCAGTGTCCAGTCCGTCAGACTGATGTACACCGCGGCGAGCATGGGCACAATGAACCAGAGAACCGTGCCGAGCAGTATGGGGGAGACGAAAACGAACCCCCACAAGGCCTCCCGCCGGTTAAAGGAATGGCCTGGGCCTGCTCGACGCGATCCGCCGGCCTTGAGCATCATGGACTGACAACGCTACGAATGCCGTGGGCTCCGATGATGGGCCCGGTCCACCAGGTCCTACGACCGGTTTCGCCAGTCTTCGATCACCTTGTTCGCTTCCTCCACCGCACCGGGCAGGGCATCGACGGCCTGTGCCTCGCCAATCCAGACGGCGTCCAGGGCACTGGAGACAATTCCGTTGGCTTCCCAGAACCCCGGCCCCATGTACATGGTGTGTCCATACTGGTTGACATAGTCGAGGGCAATCATTTCGTAGCCTTCGGGATGGACATCGGCGTTGAGCCAAGAGGCAATTCCCTCCGGCGTAGCCAAGCTGGTGTGGGTCGGCAACCACAGTCCGCCTTGGCACATGGTCTTCTGATAGAAGTCGCCGGACAGGAAGGCTACAAACTCCCAAGTGGCATCGGGTTGCTTGCCTCCCGCCGCCATGACCTGGTTGTGGGCCTGGATGTCCGTGTATCGGGTTTGCATGTACGGCAACACGCCGGTGCCATAGTTGAACTCCAGTGGCTGGATGCGCAGCAGATTCCAGGAACCGTCCGCGATCATGGCCAGCCTGCCGGAACCCAAGGCCTCCAGGTTGTTCATGCCGATCTCGGAGAAGAAGGCACCGTGCGGGGCTACATGGTGGACATTGACCAAATCCGCCACCATCTGGATTGCCTGCATGGCTTCGGGGGAATCGAACTGGATGCGGCCATCGGGCGCCGGCGCCGTGTACCGCCCGTCATTGGAGCCGATTGCCGCGTGCAACGGAATGAACCAGGTGGGCCACTGGACCCCGTGTTGCTCGATGTTGTCGGCATCGAAACCGGCGTCGTCCGGATGCCTGCCGTTCGTGTCAAGGGTCAAGGCCTTGGCTACGGTCAAGAACTCATCCCAAGTCCAAGCCTCTTCGGGATTGTTGCTTGGCGGATCGATGCCGGCAGCTTCAAACACATCCAAATTGGTATACAGATGGGGACAAACCCAGCAGGAACCAAGGCCGTACCATTGGCCTTCCCACGTGCAACGGTTGAGTTCCTCTTCGTAATGGGTCCAGTATTCGGGATTGCTGAATCCGGCGTGGTCCATGACGTATGGGGTGATGTCCAGCAGGACACCCTGGATGACCCAGCTGAAGAAATCGCCCGAACCCGCGTACATCGTATCCGGGGGCGTGCCCGCGGCAATTTGCGTCAACACTTTCTGGCCATAGGCCTGTGGTTCAGTTTGCCAATCGATGGTGTAGTGGGGATACGCCTCCCGGAATTCGTCGATGGCAGCCAGAATTGATTCGGTTTCAAAGGGGCTCCCGGGCCAGGCTTTGGCGACTATCGTGACGGACTCTGCCGCGGGTGCTTCCGCCCCATCACCCTCAGCCGCGGCCGGTTGGCCAACTTCCGCTGCGGGTGGGCTGCAAGCTGCCAGCAGTGTCGCACTGCCTATCGCACCGGACCACATCAAGAACTTTCGTCGGCTGACAAGGCTTGCCTTCATGATCGCTTGCCTCCATGCAAACACTTCCGTGACTCCGTCCTGCTCCCTAAAGGAAACACCAGGGAAACATCTCCTTTGCAAAACCTCGGGCTGCGGGAAATTGGCTGGTTGCGGATTTTAGCACCGGCGTCACCCGCCCCTTACTGCCCAGTTCAAACCCCACATTTGAACAAGCGAGGGTGTCGTTTCGCTAGGGGACAGCTCAAATGGCCGGTGCGCGGTGGTCGGCCCGTAAAACGCAGTCTCGGACATCCACTCCCTCCAAGAAGAAGGCAGACTTGGTACCAAGCCTGCCTGGCGGCACACCCGTTCCATCTGCAGGCATCGCGCCCCCCATTGGTATTGGCATGCACTGCCCTGCGAAATTTGGTGGCAACCCCTGCCGTGGGCTATATTGCCGGAACCATACACCCTTACGCCCGACCGAAGACCGCAGGCGGTGCACGCCGTAAAGCCCAAGAGGCTGCCTGTCGAGGCCCGGTGCGGAACGGGAGCCCGGGATCCGCTGAGGATCCGCGGTCTGCCGTGCGCCAGCCCCGCTTCGTCAAGGACAGCGGGGATTTTTTGTTGGCCCTGCGCCACACAAGGACAACGACCACAATGGCTCTCAGCCGCGCACGCAAGGAAGAACTGGTGGCCCAGTACACGGATCTGGTGACCGACTCCGCCGCTCTGGTCTTCACCGGCTATCAGGGAACCAGCGTCCCCGAGATGCAGGACATTCGGCACCGCATGCAGGATGCCGGGGCCACCTTCATGGTGGTCAAGAACCGTCTGCTGCGCATTGCCCTCAGCACCTGCCACCCCGATGTCGAGGTGCCGGTCTTCACCGGTTCCAGGGCCGTGGTCTTCAGCGGCGAGGACATTGGCCACACGGTGACGGAGTTGAAGTCCCACATTGTCCGGGAGTTGAGGAACGATCATCCGTTCCACATCTCCGGCGCCTGGATGTCGGGTCAGTGGCTGGAAGCCCCCGACGCCGAGCAGCTGTCGGAACTGCCCTCCCTGGCCGAAGTGCAGGCCAAGCTCCTGGCCACCATTTCCGCCCCCGCCCGCGAGCTGGTCGGGATGGTGGACGCGGTACCCAATGCACTCTACCGCGTCATCTCCGCGCCGCCGCGGGACCTGGCCCAGGTTCTGCGGGCGCACAGCGAGGCCGCATAGACCCGCCGGCCCCCTGCAAACGTTCAACCCCAACTCAACCCAATCAACTGTTCATTCAAAGAGGACAACATGGCTGACATTGAAAAGATCAAGCAGGACCTTGACGGCTTGACGCTGCTGGAAGCGGCCGAACTGGTCAAAATGCTCGAGGAGGCCTGGGGCGTCAGCGCCGCGGCTCCGGTTGCAATGGCGGCCGCCCCCGGCGCGGCTTCCGCCGGCGAAGAGACGGTGGAAGAGGAGCAGACCGAATTCGACGTGATGTTGACCGACATCGGCGGCAAGAAGATCCAGGTTATCAAAGCCGTACGCGGCATGACCGACCTGGGCCTCAAGGAAGCCAAGGCCCTCGTGGAAAGCGCCCCGGTTGCCGTGCTGGAGGGTGTGACCAAGGACGAAGCCGAGGAAGCCGCTGCCAAGTTTGAGGCGGAAGGCGCCAAGGCCGAAGTCAAGTAGCCAATCCCGGCGTCTGCCGGGATATCGATTGCCAAGGCCTTCCGGCATGCCGGAGGGCCTTGTTGCTTTCGGATGGTCGGATCCCTTCAACCCATCGGGCTGGCGTTGGATCGAGGATCACCAACCCATATACACTGGGACTATGGACACCGGACTGTCCGTGGGCCGGCCCCTGGTCGGCCACGACTGGGCTGTCGCCCATCTAATCGATGTGGCTACCCCCGACCCCGGACCCGAAGCGCCCGCATGGTCCCGTTTGCGCCATGCTTATCTGCTGACGGGAGCCCGGCATATCGGCAGGAGCACCCTCGCCGGCCAGTTGGCCGGTGCCCTGCTGTGCCGGGAACCGACCGGCACGGCCTGCGGCGTGTGTGCCGACTGTACAAGCTTCGCCGGCGGCAACCATCCCGACTTCCTGCTGGTTGATCCGACCGCCACCGATGGCGAGCCGGACCGGGATGGCGGCGTGCTGCGCGCGGAACAGGCGGATGCCGTCCTGCACTTCACCGTGATGAAGCCGTTCCAGAGCCGATTTCGGGTCGTCCTGATTCGGGAACTGCAACGGGCGACCCCGGCATTTGCCAACCATCTGCTCAAGACCTTCGAGGAACCGCCCGCGGCCGCGCTGCTGCTGGCCACGGCAACGAACACCAGCGCCATGCTGCCGACACTCGTGTCCCGCTGCCAGACCCTGAAGCTGAGGCCCTCCAGCCGCGACACCCTGCGCACCGCCCTGCAAACCCGGTGGGGAGCCGAGCCGGAACGGGCCGACCTGTTGTCGCGCCTCGCACAGGGCCGCATGGGCTGGTCCGTCCTGCAGTTGGAGGATGCCCGGATGTGGCAACGCCGGGATCGCAATCGGGCCCTGGCAACGGACCTGGCTGCAAGTTCCGTCCCGGAAAGGCTGGCCCGGGCCGACGCCCTGGCCGTGCGCAGCTCCCCCGCCCAGTTGCAGGAACAGGTGGACTTCTGGCTTTGGTGGTGGCGGGATGTTTGGCTGATCCAGCACAATTTGGCGGATAGTTGCGTTAATGTAGACTGTGAGGACGAGCTGGAATCCCTCGCGGCGCGGGTACGCGCCACCGATGTCACGGCCTTTCTGCAACGGCTTGAACGCGCCATCCAACAGATGCGCGCCAATGTCAACGGGCGCCTGGTCATGACCAGTCTCATGATTCACATGCCGATGGCCGCCTGAAGGGCGGGCCATCCCATCGCCGGGCGCGGCGGGCCGGAAGGCCCCGTGCGAAGGCAGGACAACAATCCATGACTACCGTCGTCACCGTACAGTTCCGGCCGGTCGGCCGCACCTATGACTTCAACGCGCACAACTTCGCGGACCTGAAACGCGACGAATACCTGATTGTCGAGGGCAAGGACGGACCGGCCCTGGTGCAGGTCGTGCAGCCGCCCCATGGCGTCCGGCCGGACCGCGAGCCAACCAAGTCGGTGTTGCGGCGCGCCACCGTTTGGGATCTGCTGGAACGGGAACGACTGAAGGACCTGGAATCCGAAGCGCTCGATCTGTGGCAGTCGGAAGTACGCGAGCGGGGCCTCCGCATGCGTGTGCTGGAATGCAGCTACAACCTCGACGGCGGCCAGCTCACGGTCTCCTATCGGGCCTCGGGCAAGCGCCGCCGCCAGCGCGAAATGCGCAATCTGCAACGGGATATGGCCCGCCGTCTCAAGGCGCGGATCGAGATGCGCGAGGTGCGGGACCGGGAAGCCGCCAAGTTGCTGGACGGCGTCGGCAAGTGTGGGCGGCAGTTGTGCTGCACCACCTGGCTGCGGGAGTTCCGCCACATCCGTCCGGAGATGGCGCGCACCCAGCAGTTGACGGAGAACCGGGACGAAATCACCGGGGTGTGCGGGCGGCTGCTCTGCTGCCTGTCCTATGAGGATGAGATGTACCGTTCCCTCACCCGATCGCTGCCCAAGGTGGGAGCCCGGGTGGTGACGCCCCAGGGTGCAGGCAAGGTCCGCTACATCTTTCCGCTCAAAAAGACGGTGACCGTGACGCTGGAGAATGACATCAACGCCGAGTTCGGGGTCGACGAGCTGTTGCCGCCCAAGCAGGATCCGTCGTGCGGATCCTGCGGGGGCTGCACCGCAACCCGACGCGCGGAAGGCGAACGCGAAGCGGAGCAGCGGGAACGCGATCGGCAGGCTACCGTGGTCTAACCGCCCAACCCGTCAACTTGCCATGCCGGCCCAATTGTGGCTCGGTTCGACCTGTCCCACGCGCAAGTCGGTCGGCACGTGTGCCGGGGATCCCCGAGTATCCCATAGGCTGTTCCGCGTTTGAACCGCCTCGTTGCCACTCCTGATTTTCCGCGGACCGAAAGATCATGGTGCCGCGCGAGACAGTCCGCAAGGCCAACTTTCTATTGTTCACAGTTCCTGCATTGGGTGTTGACGCCCGCGGGATTGCATAGCCGGAAGAACTGCAAACGCGACCGTGGCGGCCAGGCACAGTGTTGTAGGAACCATGACATCCCGTTCCGACAGGGTCAGGGACAAATCAAACTCAACTACTCCTCCCGACGAAGCCAGTTCGCTCAAGAGAAAGCCGCTTGTCCAGCCTGTAGCAACAGCCACCGCAAAGCCTGCGGTCACCAACAAGTGGATTCCAAGCCCGGTAACCGCAGCGCGTTGGACCCGTCGAGGCAAAGGCCAACGGGGGATTGTGCCGCTGCGACGAAGACCCCAATTGCCACTGGCTGCAACAGCATCAACATCACCCTGTAGAGCACTTTGTTTCCTGTGCGCCTGCGGCCACGAGCGCCAGCAGGGCAGTAAGGGACACCAGGACAACACCCAGCGTGATAGTGGCCGGCCTGAGAAGATGTTCGACCATATCGAGTACGTTGTCCGTTCGGGTTGGTGCGCAGATTAACTACGCAGTGCCATCTTGCCCGGTTGCATGTTGTCCAGTGGTCCAGTGGTCCAGGACCAACCTTGAGGCGCTGCCAGGCCTGTCCATCCATCAACGCCTGCACCTCGTCCACGAACCAAGGCGCCAAGGCACCGTCAACTGCCAATCAGGTTGGTGCAACCCGGATCTGGGGCCGCGCGCTCATCGGCTCCTTCCGGAAAGCATGCCGTTCCGGCAAATAGTTGTTGGGGCAGGGGCGCGCGCCACCCCGAGGTCTGATGGCAGGGTAGGTGGTCGACAGCCGTCATGAACGGAATTGGCCCGCGTCGGCTGCACGCGCCGTCATCGCCCCTGCCCAGTGGTGGTTCCGGCCGCAATGCGGATCCGGTCCAAGCCAATCCGGAACCCCCGGACAGTCAGTCCTTCAGGAATTCACTGGGTGCGCGCTGGGACGGCAGCGCATCCTCGACCTCCATGTCGAGTTCCGGCGGCCGCTCCCCCTCCCACCAGGTTGGCATGGAGGGATAGGGAAACACATTCCACCACTGCAACAGCAGGGAGCGCCGCGCGTCGGAACGGTTGGGGTGGGCTGCATGCAGGACCCGGCTGTCGGCAATCACCAAATCCCCCGCCTTTACTGCCAAGTCGATGGCGTCCGGATGATCCCGGAAGGCCGCATGGCTCTCGTCTGTGGACTCGTCCTGTAACTCCTCTTCATGGGCGTCCGGCAACTCGTCGTGCAGGTCGATGCGATGCAGGTGGGTGCCCGGAATGACCCGCAGGCAGCCATTGTGGGGCGTGGTATCGACCATGTAGTACGACAGGAAAATCTTGGTCGGCCACGGCAGACCGGACTTGGGGTGGTTCCAGACCATGCCGTCCTGGTGCCAGTAGAGGGCGGGCCCGTGGGCCGGCTTGCTCAGGATCAGGGCGGCGTTGTCATGCGTCATATTCTCCAGCCCCATGGCGTCGCACACCTGCTTCTGCACCGGGTTGTCCAGGAGCTCGTCCGTCATACGCGTGTAGAAGGGCCGACGCTCCTCCAGGAGGGGCCGCTCCCCGCTCAGGTAGGGGTTGACCAGCCTCTCGTTGATGATGGGGAAATCGCTGCCCTGAAAGCGGAAGCGGTGGGGGATGGGATGCGTGTCCAGGAAATCGTCGATGAAGGCCTGGGCGCGGGACAGGGCGTCCCCGTGCAGCACGCCGGGAATGACGCAGTAGCCGTCCCTGAGCAGCTGGTCGCGCGTGGCGCGCGCGTCGGTACCGGAGAGAATGGAATCACCCACAAACGGCCTCCTGTTCAGGCTGGCAACTGGTTTGAATCTGATTTCGGGAAGGGCAACTGTGCGGCAGGTGCCCCCGGTCTGACTCGAACAGACATGCCCATACGGGCACAGGCCCTCAACCTGCTGTGTATACCAATTCCACCACGGGGGCTCGGTACCGCACAGAGTGCAGGCGTCAGTATAGATTTGCCGCGCGTCCGCGTCAATTGATGCCGGTGCGACCGGGGCGGCCTCACCCCAGATGCATCCGGTAAATTTCCTCCATCAGTCGAATGTCGGTCCAGGCATCCTCACCGCTCGCCAGGAACGGTTCCCCGGTACGGGCACAGTGCAGGAAGGTTTCCATTTCCCGGCGGTAGGCCCAGGACCAACGATCCCTGGGCAGTGGCCGCTCGTAGCTGTGGCGACTGCCACCCCGATACACTTCGACTTCCGCCGGCAGGTTCTCGTTCAGGAGCGGAGGCGCCCAAGTGTGAACCCAGCCCTTGCGAAAATATACCTGCGTGTGATCATCCCACCGATGGTGATCCAGCCTGCCGGTTTCCAGCATGCAGCGCACGCCGCCAATCCGCAGCACGGTCACCCCCTGGAGGCTGCTGCGGTCCAGGTCCACCGCGACCACCTGTGCATCGTCGCCGGCATCCAGCAGGTAGCGCATGAAGTTCAGGTTGTGGACGTACTGCTGCAGGAAATCCACGTAGTGGGGCATCCGAGCCACAGGCAGCCAGTCCGGTCCTGTACGGGTCTCCCTCGGCAAGGGCAGACTGCTGGTTTCCATGCGGTCGACGTCCATGCCGCAGATCCAGTCCCCGCAGAACCCGTGGGCCCGCACGTACATCACATCGCCCAGCTCGCCCGAGCTCCGGAATTCCCGCACCTGCTCCTGCGCCAGCTGGTTGCCGGCATCGTGGCGCTTCATGTAGCCGACCATCAGCCGCGCGCCCGGAGTCTGGGCTGCTTCCAGAATGCGGTCCGCTTGGCACACGGACAGGGCCATTGGCTTCTCCATAAAGACGGGTCGGCCGGTGTGCAGGAAGTCAATCGCGATCTCGCCCTGGGTCGTGAATCCGGACGACACCGCCAGCACGTCCAGGCTGTCGTCCCGGGCCAGGCTCATGTGATCCTCGTGGAAGGCGGGAATGCCGAACTTCGCCTGGACCTTGCGCCCGAGATCCGGACGTACTTCGGCCAAGGCCGCCACTTCGCACTCCGGTAAAGCCGTCAGGTTTGGCAGATGCACGTTCTGGGCCATGAAGCCGCACCCCGCGTACCCCAGTTTCAGTGCACTCACACGTCCCTCCTCGGGCACTGTCTCTGTGTCGTTGACATGGATCCGGATCCCCGGAACAAATGAGGAACCCTTGGCCATGGGCCTGCCCCTATAAGGCCCAACGATCTCCTCGCCATGGATTTCATCCTAGACCCCGCGCGTCCCGCACGCCAATTTGCCGTTGCCGGGGCACCCGACGCCCGTTCGACCACCGCAAGGGCAACCTCGGGGATTCACGGTGGCAGAGGCCCAGCAGGGCAAGGTGGTACGGACATGGGATCTCTCCCTGCCAATTGACGCACACGGTCCGTGTCGCTACGTGTCAGCGTCACTGACAACGGGCAACCTTGGTCTCCGGCCGGGGCTGAGAGTCGGTGCTGCGCAGGGCCCCGGCCGGTCGCCTGGTGCGGTCCCGGAAAAACCCCGTGACATATACCGGGGCTTCGAAGGTCCCGTACCGACCCGCGACCAACGCGGGTCCAGGAATTCAGGGTCGCGATCCCGTGGTCCACAACGGCAAGCCGGGCCGCGAATTGCGCTATCGGGCCGTGGCTGCGGTCCTCGGAATCCTGGACGCTGAGTTGGGTGCCGAGCAGCAAGGCGTCTCGCCGCAAGTGCCCGGCCGCGGGGGACTCTGGAATATGTCGCGGGCGCGGCCAGGCCCGTTGTCCACAGGTCTTGTTCATCTTCCTCGGGACCAACCGACTGGGGATGGCTCGGGCCGTTCACACCATGCACACAGTTGGTCCGGGGATTCTCAGACCGGATCCAAACAGCTCTGACAGCGAGGCACGCAGGATTGGCTTGTCATGATGTTATGGCCAAGGCAATTGTTCCCGATGCTGCCCTGTTCACCGCCGGCAGGGCAACACCGACCCGGGAGAGAGTTCTCCTGTGGGCGGTTGCGGCGTGGGGCATGTGGTCAATCCGCCACAGCCAGCCGCGCATCGTCCCTGAATGCACGGACAATCAATGGTTGGTGCAGTTCCACCGCGTAGTCGATCGGAGTTGCAACCTGGGGCACCAAGGGCGATACGAGGAGGAACAGTTTCTCGCTCGCTCCCGGCCATGCCGGAGGCTCCAATTCCAGCAGACCGTCCGCATCCGCCACGGCCCGATCCACGGAACGTACAGTGCCGGCTTCCGGATCGACCACGACGCTCTGAACCAGCCAGGTTACTGTCAGCGGTTCCCACACATGCAGCCAGCCGTCGCGCCGCACGGCCGGCAGGCGCTCCGCTGGGTCCAGCCGCCAACCGGTTTGCGCCACTTCCAGGTCCCCGATCACCAGGCCGGGCTGCGTATCGGCACTGTCCGTCACCATGCTGATGCGCAGCTGTACCAACTCTCCACTCCACAAACCAAGATCCCAAACCACGTTCTGCCAACCGCCGCTGTCTCCGGTCAGGCCGTGGCCCAGATTGTTGCCGGCCGGGTTGGTGTCGGTAGTGAAGTCGCTTTGCAGCAGGGTCCATTCCTCCCCGTCCCGACTCACCATCATGTAGGCGTAGTCCCAATCTTTCTCGATAACCCACCACAGACGGGAATCCAGGGTCGCTGCCGCGCCCGGAGACAGAGTCCGAAGGTCCAAATCCACAGTCAGCGAGGCATGCCGATCACCCCAGCGGCCACTCCACAGGACCGGTTGCGCCGGATCCAAACCCGGCAGTACCGCAACCTGTGGATCTCCCTGAAACACGATCGTCCCCGGTGTTCCTGATTCGTCGCCGGCCACCTCCAAGTAACGAGTTGCATGGGGCCGCAGGGCATCCTGCACCGACCAGTGGGTGCTCAACCGCCGGGCGGTCCGCGCCTGTGCCCAGACCGGGGCCTGCGCCTCAACCAGGGTCCGGATGCCCAAGGAACCTCCGCTGCCGTACAGACGCGGCCGGCCCAGGAAAGCGGCCAGGCTGAAGTCCGCGTAGGTGTCGTCAAAGGACAAACGGCACCCCCGGTCGCGCAGGAAACCGTTCACCCCTACGGCACCCGGGTCGGGGTGGGTCAGCAGTTCCCGTGCCGCGTCAACGCCAAACGTGTCCGTCAGCCAGGCCGCATATCCGAGTGCCGCGCCGTAGTGCAGTTCGCTGTCCGATTTATCCATGGACCAGCCGGTCAGTGAGATGCGCGGGTTCCGGCTCCAACGGACCAGCGGGCCGGGATAGTCCTCCCCGAACATCCCCAGTGCCGGAGGCAGTTCGGCCAGACCCTCGTCGATGAACTCCTGCTCGCCGGGGCTGTTGGACCACTGGACTAAGTGGAGATACTCGTGGGCCACAACCTGCGCAGCCCAGTCCGGATCGTCCAAGGTATTCGTGTGAATGAACAGCATTTCCTTCTCATTGGACTCCGGCACTGCCACCCGACTGATCGACTCCCGGCTGGAGAAAAAGCCGGCCACCGGCCCCTCGAGTTCCGCGAACAGAATATGCACCCGCGGATCCCGATCGAATCCGTCGTCAGGTGGCGCACCGAAGATCTCCTGGAGCGGAACCATCAATTCGTTGTCGAACCGGGTCGCCAGCCTGCGCACGCGGTTGCGTTGCGGTTGACCGGCTTCCAGCCACACGTAGCTCAGATCGGATGCGTGGACGAGCTCGGCCGTCACGGGACGCACTTTCCCGGTTACGGCATTCGGGACCTGAAACACCGTTTCGTCGCCTTCCATCCATACGGGCAAGGGATCCTGCAGCGTGGCCGGCACATCCTCCAGGTCGGCGTCCGTGGCAGCCATCAGGGCAGCCAGGTCCATCGGCGGCGGCAAATCGGACAGCACCACTGCGGTGGCTTGCACCCGCTCTGCCTGTTTCGGATCCATCAGTTCCGCAACGCGCGGCAGCGCCGCATGTTCGGTTCCCGCCACACCGCACGGTGCCGGCACGGCGGACGGCGTTTCGGGAATCGGCAACCCGTTTCCACAGGCGGCCAGCAGGACTGCCGTACCAGTCAGGCATGCAAGTACGAACCGGCGGCACCACCGGTTCCCGACTGTGCTACCCATCTGAAGGCACTTCGGAGGCAAAGGCAAACAGCGACACTCGACAGTTCCAGGCATCCGCCACGGCGAGCAGTACGCGGCCGTCCCCCGGCAGCACATCCACACCCACGGGACGGATCAGAGGAGTTTCGGGTTCCAGCTGCGTAAACCGCAGGCTGTCGGGTTCCAACATCAGGAGACGGCTCATTTCAGGATCCGTGAGCACGAGCCTGCCGTCCGGGAGGTCGGCCAGATGCGGTCCGGCCATGGTGGTGGTTCTGGGAAAGCCGCCAATGCGCAGGTTGCTTCTCAAGTTCAGCAGCAACGCCGAGTCGGGTGACACCGTCCAGGTGCCGGTCGGGTTCATCAGGACATCGGACGGCTGGTCCAAATCGGTCACTCCGGTCCACGCCGTGTGTTCGTCGACAAATATCCCGTCGGGTCCGAACAGGGTGATGCGCGAGTGGCCGGTGTCGGCAACCAGAACCGATCCGTCCGGCATCACGTGCATGCCCCGCGGCCGGTAGTGGACGGTCCCCCCGGTGAACACCTCCCAGCCGCTGTCGTCCTCGGCCAAGGCAAACACCTGCTCCCGCTGGTTGTCCAGCACCAACAGTCTGCCGTCGCCGGCCATGCCCGCATCAACCGGTTCGGGAAGTTGACCGTCGTCCCAGATACGAACCACCGCGCCGTCCTCCAGTTCCAGCCTGGCAATGCGCGGAGGTTCCACGCCGGTTGCATAGACGTATCCCAATCTGCCGTCGATGGCCACTCCCCTTGGTGAACCGAGAAGAGAATCCATTGTGCAGGATCCGCCCGTGTGCCAGAGCGTGGTCAGGGACACCGTTTCCATCACCTCCAGGTCCGCATGAAGTGGGTCGCCGGCCGCGTCGGGCAACTGGGCCGCGTCTCCCGCATCCGGCGCAGTATCGAGACCACCTCCCCGATACTGGTCCACCAACAACTGAATCGGATTGGCGCCGAAGAACAAACCGGGTAGTTGGGCCGCCGTCAACACTCCGCAAAACACCAGCAGCTGGGCCTCGGACAGATGTCCCTCGACTTGATCAAGCCACGTGCCGACCTTGTGCAAGCCCAGGGCCAAGGCCGGTACGGCCAGCATCAGGGGCACGGCCATGAACCTGTGGTGCAGGACCATGAATGGTTCGGGGGCGGTCGACACCAACAGCAATCCCCCAAACCAACCGACACCCACCGTCGCCAGCAGGGGCTGCCTCCGCCAATGGGTCAGGATCAGCACCAAACCAACCAGGGCCAGACACCCTTCCAAGGGCGTAAGCAGCGTCAGGAACCAAGGCATCCAGCCACTGTCCGGCCGAAACCATAGATAAGCCAGCGCCATGGGATTGGGCGGGGATTCCAGCGGCATCCAAACCGGCACGCGGGGATCCCAGGATTCCGGTGCGGCGAGCAGGAGCAGCATGACCGTTGCCACCAGACCCAGTCCCCAAGCGCCTCCCCGATGCAACCGCCCGAAAACGGTGTCGCCCGATACGATCAATTGCAGGATCAAGCCACCGACAACCATCGCCAGCAGCCACGAACCGGACCACAGATCGCCTTCCAGCCAGGCCAGCCCCGTCCACATGCCCAGACGCCAGTACCCTGACAGATGTCCGGTGCGGACGACCCAGGTACCCGACCACAGAACACCGGCCGTCAGCAACGGTGCCAGCACCGAGTGGGAGGCCACGGACGGCTCCCAAATCAGGCTCGGTCCCAGAATGGCCATGACAGCGGCCCCCAGACCCGCCTTTTCCCAGCCTAGGACGATACCGGTTCGCCAAACAACGACCGGCAGGAGGCAGACACCGACAAAGCCGACCAGAATGGCGCGGTCGGGTCCCGCCAGGCGAAACAGAAATCCGGACAGGGATCCGGCAGCGGCAACGGATTCGAAGTCCGGCACCACCGGTGCCACAAACAGAACACGGGTCACAGCCGCAGCCGCGGCCAGACCCAACCCCACCCATACCGGTCCCGGCAACGTGCTGGAATCCCGCCGACCACTGTGCCAGTAGGAGCCGTCAAGGACACGACCAAGCAGGACGAGCCCCAGCAGGCTGAACAGGGCCAGCCATGCCGCGGCCTCCGAAATCCCGGGAAGCAGCCTCGCAAACCACACCGGCAAGACTGCACCCGCGGCCAACGCCCCCGTGGCAAGCGTCGTGCGGGACGGCTTCCATCGAAACGGGACCGACGAGGCTGCACCGTGCCCGACATCGGAACGTCCGGCCTGAACGGTGCGGTTGCGCCATGCCCAGTAGGCAAGGCACAGCAGACCAACGGCGAGCAGGCCAACCCCGTCGACCGGTCTCAGTTCCCCGGTGGGCGAAAGCCTGCGGACGAAGCGTTGGCCCAGGTAGAGAAGAGTGACACCGGCGACCAGCCAACCGGTCCGCTGCCGCAAGGCGAGCAGGTCAATGGTGGGCAATGCGCGAACTGTCTGAGGAGGAAACGGCGGCGAAAGGGGCTCAGTTCAGGAGGGAGCCGATGTCAAGCAGATACATCTGACGACCCTGTCCTCCGTGGGCCGAATCGATGCAAACCCGGGTTCCATCCCGGTTGGAACGCGGATGGAGGTCCACGCGCCACTCACCGTCGTACTCCGGCGGTGACGGAAAGGCACCGAGTTCAGTGCGTCGATCCCGGTCCGCATCATAGAGGTAGAGTTCCTGGATCCGGTTGTCCAGCGGGTAGGTGTCGTTCAAAACCACATGCCGTCCGGGCAGGTAGGTGCAATGCCCATTGACCCGCATGGAGTCCCGTCCCTGTACCTCCACCCAGTCCGATCGATCTCGAAACAGGTAGAAGGCATCGTCGTGGGACGGATGACGGGTCCAGCCCAGGATGTGATCGGGATCGCGCCAGATGAAGTGGGACATGCTGCCCGAATCGTCGACCAGGTGGAGACCACTGCCGTCCACCCCCACGGTGAACATGCGGGTGTGCAGGTCCCCCGTGGCCACTCCGGTGGAGACATCCCGCCAGCGGTTGAGAAAGATGAAACGGGACCCGTCGGGATTGAACAGCAGGTGGTTGAAGTAGTGCTTGCCCGCGACATGCGACGGGTGGTCCGACGACACGGACGCGGCCTGTTCAATGCTGATCACCATGGAACGCGTGTCCCGCTCCCAGTCCAGGAGCCAGGCGCCGCTACCGGCCGGCCGCAGGCAGTCGGCATTGCGATCCGGCACTCCCGGGTAGCCATAGCCGGGCCGCATGTCCTGAATCCGCTCGAAATCCACGCCCACACCGTGGCGTCCGTCGGGGCTAAGGGCGTAAAACGGCCACGGCCAGGTGCGCCAAGTGCCGGTATCGATATTCAACGAACGGGTCACGAAGTGGTCCCCATCCCGGTCGTTCCACATGACTTCGGCGGCGGAACCGGGCCGCCACTGCAGCATGCAGCCCTGCTGCCAGCCCCAGCTGACACTGTGGCCCAGGTCAAGCCAGCGGTCCCCGTCCCCAAGGTCCACCATACCGATGCGAACCTCGTCCCGTGCCGTCGGCTTTCGGTTCTCGAAGTCGACCGACATGCCCAGGGCATACCGGCCATCGGGCGAGAACTGGAGCTTGTCGTAGTACCCGAACCAGTGGTGTCTGGGACCGTGGGTGATTTGCCGAATTGGAATGCGGCTCGTGGACATGCCTCGGCTCTCCTGATTGGTACCGGTTCCGTGAGGAACCCTGTGGTCTTGGAAACTTCGACCGGACTACGCGGTGCCGTCGGTTGGTTCGGCCTGCCGGACCACGGAGTAGGCACCGCCTCGGGCCTTGACCTCCAGCAGATCACCAGGCACGGTCTGGTCCGGGTGCGTCACCAGCACGCCTTCGGAGTTCCTCACAATACTGAAGCCCCTGGTCAGGACCGCTTCGGGAGCCAGGGCCCGCAGGGAAGCCTGCAGCCTGCCGAGGCTAGCCTGGGAATGGTCAAGGCGGAGTTTCAGCCTGCCCTGCAACCCCTCGGTTGCATAGTCGAGCTGCTGCATCCTCTGCTCCCATATCCGGCGCGGATGCCGTTGCTCCGTCCGGTGCTGCAAGGAATCCAGCCGCGTGCGTTGCCGCGCAAGCAGGTCGTCCATGCGCCCGGTCAACCGCAGTGCCTGTGCGTCCACTAGTTCCCGCACCTCGATCCGATCCGGCACCGCCGCCTCCGCCGCCGCGGTGGGGGTGGAGGCACGCAAGTCCGACACATAGTCCACCAGCGTGGTATCGGGCTCGTGGCCCACGCCCGTGATGATGGGCAACGGATACTGGTGCATGGCCGAGACGATGCGTTCGTCGTTGAAGGCCCACAGATCCGTCATCGATCCACCCCCGCGCACCAGCAGGACCGTGTCAATCGGCGTGCCCGCGGTGTGGCAGCGCAACGCCTGCGCCAAGGCCGCAACCAATTCGTCCGGTGCCTCCCTTCCCTGCACCAGGGAAGGAAACAGCACCACCTCCACGGCAGGCCAGCGGTTCTGCAGGGTGCGCAGCACGTCGCGGAGCGCGGCGCCGGAGGCACTGGTCACCACGCCCAGCCGCCGCGGAAACCTGGTAATGGGCTGTTTGAGTTCACCGGCGAACCAGCCGCGGGCCGCAAACTCCCGCTTGCGCCGCTCGTACTCCTCGTAGATCCGGCCAACCCCTTGCTTGGCCATCCGGCTGGCAATCAGCTGGTATCCCCCGCGCGGTGCATAGACCTCGACGCCGCCCTGGACCACGACCGCGTCCCCGGCCTCCGGCCGGAAGTCCAATCGGTGTGCACTGGACCTCCACATCACACAGTTCAGAACGGCGTTGTCATCCTTGAGACTGAAATAGGCATGGCCGCTGGCCGCCTGCCTGTAGTCACCGATCTCGCCGGCAACCGATGCGTATTGCAGCGCGTCGTCCGATTCGAGGAGCTCCTTGATCAACTGCGTGATCCTGGTCACGCTCAACGCGTTCGCGGGCTGTGTCATGAATATCCGAGGCGGACCAAATTGAGAGGGATATGGCTCGTGCGTCGGATACTGTACTTCAACCGCCTGCCCGGCAGCCTGCGATCCGCGGACGGCATGCCACCCAGCAACTTCGAATGCCCATGGCTACACCCACCCCTTCTCGGTCCACCACTCACCTAGTGCACGACACCTTTTCGGCGGTCGCGGAGCAGTACGCCGTCAGCATGGTGCACGCCCAAGGCGAGGACCTGCCGGTGATCCAGCAATTGGCCGCCCTGACCGGAACCGAGCACGTACTGGACGCCGGCTGTGGTCCCGGTCCGGTTTCCTTGTTGCTGGCACCGGCGGCCACCCGGGTGACAGCGGTCGACTTGTCGGAATCGATGCTGGACAGGGCCCGGCGCACTGCCGCGGAACGTTCGCTGGCCAACATCGAGTTCCATCGCGGCAATCTCACCGACCTGCCGTGGCCGGATGCATCGTTCGACCTGATCGTATCCCGCTACGCTGCCCATCATTGGCCGGACCCACAGGCGGCGGTGACGGAGTTGGCCCGGCTGCTGCCGCCAAGCGGCCGGCTACTGCTGGTTGACGTGATGGCGGATCCCGATCCGCTGCTGGACACCTTTCTCAACGCCCTCGAAATCCTGCGCGATCCCTCGCATGTGCGGGATCATTCGCAGGCCCAGTGGCAAGCCATCTGCCAAGAGGCGGGACTGGTTGCCGTGCCAGAGTTTTCCTGGAACCTGAGGCTGGAGTTCGATCCGTGGGTCACGCGCATCCAAACCCCGGAGCCCCGGATCGCAGCACTCAGGGAACTGCTGGACGGAGCCAGCGTCGAGGCCAGACAGGCCTTCCGCGTCGAGGACGACCACTCGTTCACGGTCCCGGGTGCAATTCTGTCTGCCCGGCCCGTCTAGCCCCAAGACTATTCGTTCCGACAAAGTCCTGGTCAGGAAAAACTGAAGCCGACGGAATGCCCGGAAGACATCGGATTCTGCAACAACTGTCCAGCCAAGGAACAGTTTCAGACCCCATGGCACCTTCCGATACGGCGTTCATTTCAGAGGTGAAGCTGCTTCATAGTCAACGCTACGTTGCGGCAATTCCCAAAAGGACTACCTGTGCCGGCCAATTAACCTCGACCCCAAGCCAACTTGGAGGCAGTCGCCGGGGCACTGTTTCACTTTCGTTGAAAACCGTTCAGACGGACATGAACGGCTCCTTTTGCATGGTCCTGGTGACCGGCCGGCTTCAAGGGAAAGGAAGCCTATAAGCCGCTTTCAACGAAAGTGAAACAGTGCCGTCGCCGGGCCGCCTTGTCAAGACAAGGCGAATGGTGCTACAGTCAGGTTGCCGGAAGCAGATCCCCGTACACGACGTTTCGCTTCGATTGGCTGCTTCTGCGTAACCTCGCCAGAAGGAGGTCTTATGTCACGAGTGTCTGTTAAGGGGTTAACTCTGCCCGCCATCCTTGCCTTGATACTGCTGGCGGCTACGGTGAGTGGCTGCGTCGCCCTCCCTGAGAGTCAACCCACCGAGGTTGAGGACGCTGGACCAGAACCGGTTACGGTTGTGTATTGGGGTCACAACTTCACCCCCAGGGTCGAACTGGATGAAAAGTACATCGCTGAATTCATGGAGTTGAACCCCCATATCACGGTCGAATACGAGGCTATCCCGACCGACTTCGACCAGAAGCTGCGGACTGCGCTCGCTGCGGGTACGGGGCCGGATCTCTTTGCCCAATGGAACGGAGACATCGGTACCTTCTACGCCCAGGGGGCAATCGCGCCCGTGGCTTTTGAAGCGATTGGTTACGACTCGCAACAAGCCTTCATGGACTTGTATGTGGCCCCGGACAACACGCTGCAGGGGGCCATCTTCGACGGGAAACTATACGGGATCCCCAATGAACTGAGCATCTACGGCTGCTACGTCAACAACCGCCTCTTCGAAGAAGCGGGTTTGGATCCGGACACCGACTTTCCCGCCACCTGGGAGGAGATGCTGGTGGTTGCGGAGAAGCTGACCAAGCGGGATGACGAAGGTCGTCTCGTGCAACGCGGTTTCGACTTCAGCTGGAGCAACTCCGTCTGGATGTTCCTCGAGTACGGGGCCATGGTACGCCAGTTGGGTGGCTCCGAACTGAACCTCTTGACCCCGGAGGCCGAAAAGGCCATGCAGTACTGGGTCGACTGGGAAGCCAATGGGCTGGGCGGTCCGGCCTATTTCGAAGGCCAGATGAGCGGATTCATAGCGGAGGAACTGGCCATAGAGTGTGACATGGGTTCATGGGCCCGGCCTGGGGTGTTGGAAGCCGGCATTGACTACACGGTCAAGCCTGTACCCATCTGGGAAAACGCGGTCAACCAGAATCACTTTGACATCTACGCCTATTTCCACATGGTGAACTCCCGTTCCGAACCCGCGGTTCAGGAGGCGGCCTGGCAGTTGGCGGAGTACCTCGATTCCCATCCGGCCGATTATTTGGCCCACACAGGCCTGCTGCAGGCCCGGATCGAGGTAGTCGAATCGGAGACCTTCCAGAACATTCCGTTCCTCGATGTCTTCCTGGATCAGATGACCACGAGCATGTACTCCCCCCGCATCGCCCGCTTCACGGAAGTGGCGGATGTCCTGGCCCGCGTACGCGATCGAATCATCGTGGAGGGTATGGACCTGAAGGAGTCCATGGCCATTGGCCAAGAGGAGATTGACTCCATCTTGTCCGAGACGAGATAGGCCCTGCCGCACAGCTTGAGACCAAGGGGGACAGGTTGGCCGCAAGTCGTGCCTGTCCCCTGTCCCCTCCTCGGGACAGCAAGCCCTGTGCCGGCCGGGTCGGACAGAGGTTGTATTGACGCCAATGCGCACCTGGATTCAGCGGGAATTCCTGTACCGGCGCCGCGTGTACGGAGTCCTCTTCGTGGCGCCGGCCATGCTCTTTTTCCTTGTCTTTAGTCTCTATCCCACACTCAACGGGTTCTATCTCAGCCTAACCGAATACACCCTGCTCAAGCCTCCGGTTTTCGTTGGCTTCGAGAACTACACCAAGCTCGCCGGCAACGACCAGTTCCAGAACGGGGTGAAGGTGACCCTGTGGTTCCTGTTGGGCACGACCGTGCCCAAGTGGATTCTTTCGCTGGCGCTGGCCATGCTCTTCCTTGCCCCGTTCCGGGGCAGGGAGTTTTTCAAGACCCTGTACTTCACGCCCACCCTGCTGTCGGCCGTGGTCGTTTCCCTGGTTTGGAAGCTGCTCTTGGATCCCAACGGCGTGATCAGCGCGCTGGCAAAGCCCATAACCCGGGATCCGGACACCCTGTGGCTGTCGGACCGCATTCTGACACCGATCTCCCTGATCTTCGTGGATGACTGGGCGGGCATCCCGTTCTTCATGATCATCTGGATCGCGGGGCTGGTCGGGATTCCCCGCGTCTTCTACGAGGCCGCCCTAATCGACGGCACCACCCGCTGGCAGGCCTTTCTGCATGTCACGCTGCCACTCCTGCGCCCCACGATCCTGTTTGTCGTAGTGATTTCAACCATCAACTCCTTCCAGTCCTTTGCCCTGCAATATGTCATGACGCGCGGCGGGCCGAGCGACTTGACCACTACGATCGCCCTGCTCGTCTACAACTACGGCTTCAATTACTTCCGTATGGGCCAGGCCGCCGCCATGTCCGTCTTCATGTTCTTCGTCATAATCCTGATTACCCTGATCTACATTCGAAGTGTCCGGGCGGAGGAAACCAGCTACACGTGACAGCGATGCCCTGCTCCGTTCCGAGGCGCGACCGGCAACGGAGATGCGGTGGGATAGCGTGAAACAGGACCGCAATTGACCATGGCCTCCCCTGATCGCTATTCCGAATATGCGCCCGCGGCCTACACCGGCACCCGCGGCAGCTTCAGTGTGCATTTCCGCCAGAAGGCCAACGGCGCGGCCCTCTACGCTGCCATGTGTCTGGGGCTGTTGTTCTTCTGTGTGCCCCTTTACTACATGTTCACCACCAGCTTCAAGGCCGAGTCCGAAGTCTTTGCCATGCCGGTGCACTGGATTCCGCATTCGTTCCTGCCACAGAACTACGTGGACGCTTTCCTAGCAGCACCGTTCCCGCGCTATTTCTGGAACAGCCTGTTGGTGGCCGTGATTGTGGTGGGGAGCACGGTGCTGTTCAGCGCCCTGGCCGGATACGGGTTTGCCAAGTTCGATTTCCCGGGACGCCGCCTCGCCTTCCTCTTCATCCTGAGCACCATGATGATCCCCTTTCAGGTGCTCCTGATTCCATTGTTTGTGGTGGTGCACCAACTGGGCTGGACGAACTCCTACGCCGGCCTGATTATTCCAGGAGCCCTGAGTGCCTTCGGTGTGTTTCTCATGCGACAGGCGTGTCTCACGCTGCCGGACGAATTGATGGATGCGGCCCGTATCGACGGTGCGCGGGAAGTGGGAATCTTCATCCGCATTGTGCTGCCTCTGCTGAAACCAGCCATCGCCACATTGGCCATCCTGACCTTTCTGGGCAGCTGGAACAACTTTCTGTGGCCCCTGATTGTGGTAACCAAGGATGAGCTCTTCACCCTGCCGGTCGGCATGACCGTGTTCCAGCAGCCCATGCAGGCCCCCTACTGGACCTACATCATGGCCGTCTCCACGGTGGCCACGCTGCCTGTCGTCATTGTGTTTCTGTTGCTGCAGCGATACTTCATTGAGGGTGTCGTGGTGTCAGGCCTAAAGGGGTGAAGTCCCAAGACAAGGAGCAACCGGCATGACAACTTTGAAGGCGGGATTCGGGCGCGCGGACATCACGCCCCACAAGGGTGGGCGGCTGGTGGGGTATGGCGGCCGAGATGAAGGCAACACCGGAGCCAACGATCCACTGTTGGCACGGGCCCTGGTGATCGAGGCAGGACAGGATCGCTACGCCCTGCTCTCGCTGGAACTCTGCTATGTCAACGATGAAACGGTCAAATCCATCCGGCAAGTGCTGGGCCAGCGCTTTGATTTGGTGGCGGAGCACGTGCACATGGCCACCACGCACACCCATGGGGGACCGGATGACCGCATGTCGGACAACTGGGATCGCCCCTTGGCCGACATCGTAGGAGATGCCGTGGGCGCTGCGATCGCGTCCCTGCAGCCCTGCCGCCTGGGCAGCGGCTCCGGCTTTCTCTATGGCTATTCCATCAATCGGCGCTGGCTGGATCGTCCGGTGGATCCCGCTGTGGCCGTGGTCCGCATAGATGACGCCCAGGGCCGTCCACTGGGGGTCATCGCCAACTACGCCTGCCATGCCGTCGTCATGGGCTATGACAACCTGAGAGTCACGGGGGACTGGCCGGGCTATGCCACGCGCTACATTGAAGAGGACTTGGGCTCGGGGGCGACGTGTCTTTTCTTTCAAGGCGGTGCGGGTGATATCAATCCACTGGTCGAGGGCGTGCGTCAACAACTGCAGGGGGAGCGCACTGTACGCGCCATTGGCGAGGTCAGCACCTACTACGGCTCCGCGGACGACACGGATGCGTACAACGTGGGAGACAGGGGTGGCGGGACGTTTCAGGAGTGCGAAGAACTGGGCCGAGCCTTTCGGGACGAGGTCCTCCGTGTGTCGCGACGCATTGCGACCACCGGATCACCCGGGCCCGTCTGGGCGGAGAGCCTGCGCGTCGACGCCCTCAAGGGGTCGGACGAGCCCGCACCCGTCAAGGCCTACACTCCTCCCTACCAGCTTCTGGCTGAGCGGCCGATGGAAGGGGAGAGATTCGGATCGGTCGAGATCGCCCTGCTGGGAATCGGCGATACCGTTCTCATTACAGAGCCGGGCGAAGTCTTCAGCGAAACGGCGGTGCGTTTTCGCGCCCGTGCCCAGCTCATGGGTTACCGAACCGTGATGCTCGTCAGCTATGCCAATGACTGGCTACTCTACCTGCCGGAATTCGACGCGTTTGACGAGGGAGGATACGAGCCCGGATGGGCGGTGACGCTGCAAATCTCGCGTCGCTTTCAGGAACGCGTGTGGGACTTGATCGAACCAAGTCTGAGAAGTCGCGCCCCATAGCCGTCCAAGGCCTTCCCTCTCGGCATGAAGCCACGGACCATGCCCGAACCCTGAATTGTGATCCGTTGGGAGCGTCCCCATGGGTTGGGGACGCGGAATCCCGGTTTTTGCCGGCGAGCTGTGGTGCGCTCCTGGACGCGCCAACACGAAGGGGGTGAGCCTTGCTCACCCCCTTCGTGTCTGATCAACCAGAGACCAGAGACGAGTGTTTCCGGCTGTTCCTACTCGTCGATGTACCACTCCTCCATGGAATGCATAAACACGATGCCCATCTCTTCCACACGGCCCTTGGGCACGTTCTTGATGCGGGCCGAAGTGCTGGTGGGATAGTAGGAAAATTCAACCGGATTGAATGTCCAGTAGTTATCCCGTTGATTGACGAATATCTCTTCCAAAATGTCCTTGTTTTCCTGGGAACCCAGCGGAGCTCTTAAAAACCGGTTGTGCAAGTCATAAATCTCTTTGACTTCGTCTGGAGGTTCTTCACCAGTTTCTCCATTTGAATTCATGTACTGAACCCAGGCCCGGCCCCATCTATCGGGCAGATAATCAAACCAGCCGACGCTGGGCCACATGTCCATGACATTCCATATGGCTGTAGCTTGCAGCTCATTGGCCAGGAATTTCTGATTAATCAAGCTCCATTCGCCTGCTTTGACATCAGTGTCAATGCCCACTGCTTTCCAGTATTCGGCGATCAGTTCCGTCATGGGAACGTGATCCTGGGATAGCGGTCCCGGTTCGAAAATGATTTGGAATGGATCACCGTCCGGGCCCAGCCGAAAACCGTTGGCGTCCCGCTCGGACATGCCCATTTCATCCAGAATCTGATTGGCCTTTTCGATGTTGAATTCTGGGTAGTTGGTGTGGACGGGCAACTGTCCGAATTCTCCCAGGTAAAAAGTATCGATGATCTCTTGCTTGTTGATCGCCAACGTCATGGCCTGGCGAAAGCGGACATCGTTGGTAACCTTGCGCCAGGCGGGATCCGGGTACGTGAGATTCATCATGAAATTGATCGGCGTACGGTGCATGCGCGGAATGATGACGTTGAGCACACCCTCGGTCTCGGCCTGTTTGAGAAGCGGCAGATTGTTGAGCGAACTCCGCTCTCCCAGGTAGTCAACTTCGCCACTCAGAATCTGCAAGACCGTGGACTCGCGATCCTGCATCAGCAACATCTGGACCTGGTCGATGTAGGGCAACTGGTTGCCGGCCCTGTCCACCTTGAAGTAATAGGGGTTGCGATCAAAGGTCCAGGAACCCCCACCGAATTCCGTCAACACCCAAGGGGTCAGCACTGGATGGCCAAAACCCGCTTCGCCGACAGCACGCCAAAGATTGCCCGGCATCTGTTTGGCATTGAAGAGGTTGTACCACTGTCCTTCCTCTATGCCTTCCTCATCCAGTTTGTCTGCCAATTCATCTGCATCGGCGTAATCCGCGTGGAATTGCTCCAAGTAATGGCGTGGTTTCAGGAAATCCTGGTAACCGCGCCAACTGGCTACAGCCAACGCGGCCGGGAAACTGCCATACCGCCCGTCGAAAGAAACGGTATAGGTGTAGTCATCCAGGATTTCAATCGTGGCGAATCCCGCTTCACGGTCCTGAGCCGTGTGGAGAAACGTCGGTTTGGAGGGTGTAATTTCGTCATGGAACATCACATCGTTCACGGCGAAATCCACATCATCGGTGGTTACGGGTACGCCATCCGACCACTTGAGGCCTTCCCTCATGTGGAACGTGAAGGAGTCATTGTCTTCATTGACTTCCCAATCCAACAGGACATTGCCAACAATGCCCATGTCGTAGTTGAAAGCGCCAGGAGCCCAAAGCAAGTACTCGTTCGACCCAATATAGAAGTGGGGATCACCGCCTGGACTATCCTGTGGCAGACGCATGGTCCCACCGTACTTACCGACCTCGGTGTCGTAACTTACGGCCAACATGCGATTGGAAACCACGAACGGCTGGACGGGCAGGCGCTCCTCCACAGGAGGCAGTTCACCAGCCGCCACTCGCTCCGCCAGGATCGGCGACTCGCCGTACTGGCCTTCCGGCATGGCCTCTTCGGCCGCCGGCTCTTCCATCATCGGCTCTTCCGCCGCAGGCACCGGTACAGGACCGCACGCCGCCAGCACAGCCGCCAGCAACAGACCAAGCGCGGCCATCGCCAAGCCCGGTCTCAACTTTGTCGTCAACATCTGACTGCTCCGTTCACAAGCGGATACCATCATGCGCGGGATCTGCCACCGCAATTTCCATCCCCGAGCCGCCCACACAACCCGCACCGACGCTGTCCTAGCAGATCAGACTGCACGAAGCCCATGTCCGGTACAAAATCGTAATGCGGTGGCTCACACGGACGAATCCTAGAGCATTGAAGAAACCGCCGAATCAGGCTCTGAGCCTAGACCGCCTGTTCGGCAATCCAGACCGCCTGGGCCAGGGCCTCCGCCTCGGTCAGGGATGGCCGGAATTCCAGTCCCACATAGCCCGCGTAGTCCGATTCGTCAATGGCCTTGAAAACGGCCCGGTAGTCGATTTCGTTGTCTGCCAGCTCGTGCCGGCCCGGTACGCCTGCGGTGTGGATATGGCCAATCAGGGGCAGGTAGGTCCGCAGGTTGGAAATCAGGTTGCCTTCGGTGATCTGCTGGTGGTAGATGTCGTAGAGGATGGTCAGGACCGGTGAATCCACCTCGGCCACGATGTCCGCCGCCTGTGCCATTGTGGTCAGCCAGTAGCCGTGATGGTCCACGACCGGATTGAGCGGTTCCAAGTAGATCTTGAGCCCGTGGTCGGCGGCCACCGCGGACAGCACCTTCAGGCGGCGCACCACCCGCCGCAGGGTCATGTCCCACGCCTCGTCGGCCAGGATGTTTCCGGTGGTCACGATCATACCCGGGCTCCCTAGGCGTTCGGCAATGGCCGCCGACTTGGACACCCCTTCCACCAGGGCCTGTTCCGTCTCGCGGGCGGTCAGGGCGAACGGCGGCTCCAACAGGTGTCCGGCACAGACCAGACCGGTCTCGGCCTGTGCCTCGGCCATGGCATCCACATCCTTGTTGCTCCACGTCCAGAATTCGTAGGCCCCGATCCCGGACTCCTTGACGTTCCGGACCTTGGCCGCCGGATCCGTTTCGTCGAGCCAAAACATTTCGATGCAGACAGACAGATTGACCATGGAAAATTTCCCGCATGCGTCGCTGACAGGGTGTGAATGCTGCGTAAAGTCTATACGGGGCCCTGCACAGTCGGACCTGAACCCAAGCCTGGTCCACAGCGGTGAATGAAGACGAAGTCGGACGCGTCCTCCCTGCATCCGATGGCAATTCCATGATCCAACGCATCACGAAAAGGACTCAATGGACCCTCCGAGGCATGGACATCGGATTTGGACCGGGATCAGCGATCCTGAAACGGTGCCGCGCATGGTGGTTCAATGCACAGCGAGTACGATATCCCTGCCATACACCCTCGTTCACCGACAATACTTCTCTGCCCCGAGTTCCTTCTTGCCAACAGGCGGTGCCGGTGAGTGCAAACCACCGGCACAAATACACCTTGAAGAGCGGTTGCCCCTCAAGGAATTCATGCCGCCCCTACAGTCCACACCAGTGCGAAGATGCCAACACTGCGATTTGTCCATGCCGCCGACCTGCATTTGGATAGCCCGTTTGCAGGCATGCAGGCGGACGCGCCCGACCATGTGGCGACCGCACTGCGCGAGGCCACATTCCGCGCCTACAACAACATCATCCAGCTGTGTCTGGACGAACGGGTGGATGCACTCTTGGTGGCGGGAGACGTGTACGACGGCGCTGACCGCAGCCTGCGAGCCCAGTTGAAGTTCGTGGAGGGTCTCGAACGTCTGGATCGTGCCCGCATCCGCTCCTTCGTCTGCCACGGCAACCACGACCCGTTGAACGGATGGGAAGCCCGCCTGGATCTGCCTTCTGGATGTGTCCGCTTCGGAGACAAGGTCGAGGCCGTGCCCGTGTTCTCCGACGATCCGGAACGGGCCTGCGTATACGGGTACAGCTATCCCCGGCGCGATGTGAAGAGGAATCTGGCGCACCTGTTTCCACGGCAAGGATCGGATAGCCGGGGTTTTCGGATTGGCCTGCTCCATGCCAATGCAGGAGGCAATCCGAACCATGAAGCCTATGGTGCCTGCAGCCTTGCCGATCTGGAGGAAGCCGACATCGACTATTGGGCTCTGGGACACATCCATACCCGCGATGTACCGAAGGCAGAAGGACCGGTCATCGCCTATCCCGGCAATCCCCAGGGACGCCATCCCAACGAAGCGGGAAGCCGCGGTGTGTATTTGGTGGAGGTGGACGAGACCGGCAACCCGCGGCTGGAGTTCAGGGCCGTGGACGTAATTCGCTGGCAACACATGGACTTGGACATCACCGGCCTGGCCACCGAGCAGGCGGTACTGGACGGCATCATCGATCTGGCGGAATCGGTACTGCATGACGAAGGACGGTCCGTGGTGTCGCGGTTGGCTCTGACCGGTAGGGGAGCCGCCCATCAATGGCTTCAACAGGCCGACACCGCCCAGGAAATCCTCGATCTCCTGAACGAAACGATGGCGGACCGCGAGCCATGGCTTTGGTGCGAACGCATCCGGGTACAAACCGCATCACCCGTGGACAGGACCCAGGTTCTCAGGCGGGAGGATTTCATCGGTGACTTGGCCAGATTGGCCGATGAGCTGCGGCACAACCCCGATGCACACGAAGATCTGCAACAGGAACTGTTGACCCTCTATGGCTCCGCCGGAGCCCGCAAGTACCTGAAGAATTTGATCCCTACTGAGGATGAACTGCTGGCCATCCTGGACACCGCTGAGGAGGAATGCCTGGCGGCACTAACAGGAGACGAAGGAGCATGAGGCTCGAAGAATTCCACTTGGACGGTTTTGGGCGGTTCCATCAGCAGGCCATCGGCCCCCTTCACGCACCCATCACCGTGATTTACGGCCCCAACGAAGCGGGCAAGAGTACGTTGTTGGCCTTCGTTCGGGCCGTTCTCTTCGGCTTTCCGCTGCGGAAAAGCAGGGAACACTATCCCTCTCTGGCCGGAGGCAGGCACGGAGGCCGGATCAGGCTGACCAGCGACGCGGGCGAATCCTTCACCCTTGAACGGTACAACGGTTCGAAAGGGGGTCCTTTTGTTCTGCGCAACGAAGCCGGCCAGGAATTTCGCGCCCCCGGCTCGTTGGAGCAACTCACGGGGCGCGCCCCGGCCGACCTATACCAAAACGTTTTCGCATTTGGCATCGATGAACTGCAGGACACGGGTCTGCTGGAAAGCCCGGACGTGGCCGACCGCATCTACAGCGCGGGCATGGGCGCGGCCAAGCTGCCGTTGTTCAGCCAGTCGCTGGCCAAGCGCAAGGACGAACTTTACAAGCCGAAAGGCAGTGCGCAGCGCATCGCCAAACTGCTGCGCGAGCTCAAGGACACCGACCAGCGGATCAGGCAGGTGCAGACGAACGCCGACCGGTATGGACAACTGCTCCGCAGACGGGACGACATCAGACGGGAACTGGACCGGTCGGATTTGGAGCGCGGCGACCTGAGCCGCAGACACGCCGAAGTGCTCAGGATGCAGGATGGATGGGAGGACTGGGAAACCCTGGAAGAGTGCGGGACACGTCTGAGGGACATGCCCGAATACAAGCAGTTGCCGGAGAACGCGATTGAGCGCTTGGACAACTTGGAACAGAGGATTCATCAAGCCAGGGAAGATCGCGACGATGCCGGGGAACAGAACAGAAAATCCCGTGCGGCCGCCACTGTCGTCATTCCCGGCGAAGCCCTGCTTCCGGATCGGGATCTCATTGAGGCCATCCGCCGCGACCGAAGCAGCTACGACAACGCCGTGCGCGATCTCCCGGAACGGCAGCAGGAACTGAGGGACATGGAGCAATCCCTGGAGGAGCGGTTGCGACAACTGGGTCCCGACTGGAATGAAGCCAATCTCGACCGCGTCGACACCTCGCTCGCAGTTCGCAGCGAAGTGGAGCGTTGGCAGAAGCGCATTCGCAAAGCGGAGTACGAGGCCAACGAAGCCGGCACGCGCTTGGCACAGGACTCCGAGCAGTGGGAAGCGTTCAACGTGGAGGCAACGAATGCCCAGCGGTTCCTGCGGGTGGATGGGGACACCCGATCCACCGCTCCGCGACCTCCGTCGGGAAGCCTGGAGTCATTGCTGGAGGATCGGAAACCGATCGAGGCAATGCGGCGTGGACATCAGGAATATAGCAATTCGGTGGCGGACTTGCCGGAACGCCAAGCCGAGTTGAATGCACTGGAAGCCGGCCTGCGGGGCAAGTTGCAGGATCTCGGAGCCGGATGGGATGAATCCCGCCTGGAGGGCTTTGACACCTCCATGGTGTTCCGCCAGAAGGTTGAACATTGGAGGGATGTCCTCAACGAGCACAGGGAACGGACGCGTCAGGTCCAGCAGCAGCTCGCGGCGGAGAAGTCCGCGCTGGAAGAGCGGAGCGAAGCCGTGCGTGCCGCGGAAGCCGGCATGGCCGGACCGGAACCGGACTTGGACGCCCCGGCCCTGGACCGACTCAGGACCGCCCTGCGCCGAGCCCGAAGCCGGCTGGGAGAATTCGAAAGGACACACCACAATCAGGAGAACCTTGAGAGCCAGGTCAATGTCCTGCGTGGCCGGCAGGCATCCGGGCTTCCTGTTGCGCAGGGGCCGTCCCCGATTTGGTTCGCGGCACCGCTTCTGGTGATTGGAGCGGGTCTTTTGTTGTATGGCATATTCGGTCCGGAAGAAGCCATGGGGCCGGGTCTGGCAGCGGGAGGGCTGTGCACATTCCTCGCCGTCGGCTACCTGCTGTTCGGACGCGGGACCACCGCCAAGTTCAATGCCCCGCCCCAACTGGCCGCGCTTCTCCAAGCCCTCGATGCCGCCACCGCTGCCACCGGAGAGGCTTGGTCACGATTGGTGGCGGAAGCCCAACTGCTGGACTTGGATGCAGCTCCCTCGGCCGATGCATTGGACGAGGCCGAAGCCCGTCTGGATGCAGCGACCCAGGCCCTTGCCACATGGATCGGGCACAAGGCACAACTGGACCAGGCCCGCGCTGCTCGGAGTAGGCAGCAGCAACGCCATGCCGAGGTTGTCAAGCAACATCAGGCCGTCACTGCATCGGCACACGGCAGCCACCGGGAATGGCGGGAGTGGCTGGAACAGCACGATATGGACTCCGGCCTCACCCCGGAGACGATGACGGAGTTCACCGGTCGCATTGAGACGGCGCGGGCGATCCTGAATCAGGTACAGGATCGGCGCAATCGGGTTCGAGCCATCCAGAACGACATCGAAGAGTACCAGGCACTGATCCGACCCGTGGCCGACAGATACGGAGTGGCCCTGGACGATTCAAGCCATCCACGCATCATGGAAGCGGCCAATCTGTTCGTACAACAACTGGACCACGTCCGTGAGTTGGTCAAAGCCAGAAACGATGCCTTTCGCCGCCGCGGACAGCAGGAGCAAAAGCTCGCGGCCAGCCGGCAGCAGTGTGAAAGGACCAACCAAGATCTGGTGGAAGTGCAAGTCCAATGGCAGGACTGGCTGTTGGCACACCACGTGCCTGAAGGACTTTCGCCCGAGGCCACACTGGAATTCCTGGCTCAGGCGGAGACGGCACGTGCGTCTCGCAACGAAGTGGAACGGATGCGGGCCCGCATCAAGGCCATTGAGAACGACATCACCGAATTCCACGAACAATTGGCACCCCTGGCCGCGGCCCACGGCATCCCGCTGGATGGCCACAACCGGGGGCGGCTGGGGGCTCCGGCGGACAATCTCATCCAAAGGTTCGACTTGGTTCGGTCCCAAGTCGCCGAACGGGATCAGGCCCGCCGCCAGAACGAACTGGACCTGGAGCAACTGCAGCAGCGGGAACGGCGCCTCAAGCATCTGGAGAGGGAATACAGGGACCTCCTGAAGGCGGGGGACACGGAGGACGCCGAAGAATTCCGAAGACGGGTGCGACAGCAGAAAGAACGATTGGCATGGGAGGGAAGGCAGGACGAGTGTCTGCGGAGTCTGCGGCGACTCAGCGGTCCCAACCGTTGTCTCGACCATTTCAGGGTGGCCCTGGCCGCCACCGATCGCAGCCAACTTCGACAGGAAACCCTGGACCTGGAGGAGGAGCAGACCGGACTGGAAGAGCGCCGCAATGCATGGCGGGAAGAGCTTGGAGGCATTGACAACGAGTTGGAGCAATTGGCCGGCGAAGAGGAGTCGTCCCGTCTGCGCATTCAGCGGAACATCCTGATGGAACAGTTGCAGGACTGTGCCGCGGAGTGGTCGAAACTCACGCTGGCGGAGGTGCTGCTGGACCGTACGCGCAAGAAGTTCGAGAGGGAACGCCAGCCCAACGTCATCAACCATGCCAAGACCTTCTTCTCCGGGATCACGGGCGGCCGCTACTCCGGACTGTTTGCCCCCGTCGGCCAGCGGACCATCACGGTGACGGATGCTTCCGGCCAGGCCAAGCGACCCTCCGCATTGAGTCGGGGTACCCGGGAGCAACTGTATCTGGCTCTGCGGTTCGGCCTGATCCTGGAATTCGGGGAGCACGCCGAGCGTCTTCCCGTGGTAGTGGACGAGGCGCTGATCAACTTCGATCCGGAAAGAGCCCGTTATGCGGCCGAAGCCTTCGCTCGCCTCGCTGAAACCCACCAGGTGCTGGTGTTCACATGCCACCACTTCATCATGGACCTGTTTGAGTCCGTGGGAGCCTCCACACTGGACATCGGTTCGGCCGGTTCTTCACCATGACCGCGGCACTGTAGGGCGATGAAGCACAGCGGTTTGACCGCGCCGCGACCGACGCGCGTCCTCCAGACACAACCTTCCCAGTGGAAACGACCGATGTGCCAGCCCCATGCGCACATCGGACACGGCAAGGCTCTGTTCCGTAAGACGTTTCCCGGCTTTTCGCGGGAGGGTGCCCAACACTCGCGTCCCTGCGCCTGAAGGAACGGTGCAGCTGTTCCGGCCCAACCCTCCAGACCACAAGGACACTCCACTCATGTAACCAAATCGAAGGTTGTGCGTCTTACATAGTAGGACGCACTGTCGGTTTGCAAGGCCGACATGGCTTTGGTACCCCCTCTACCGGCCGGAATGTCCGACACACCGGTCGGATGTGGCCGGAATCCTGCCGCGCCGTTGCCTGCACCATCTGGATCCAGCCATGCCTTCGATGCCCTTCCCGCTGCCGGATCCCGGCGCTGTCGCCCAGGAACTGGCGCTGCTTGTGCGCACCGGCGATCATCCACTGTTCACTGCGGTTGGCGACCGTTGCGGACGGGAGCCGACATCCCGTTCACTGTGGCATCGGTTCATTGCCCGGCCGGACAGCCAAATGGCTGCGTTGGCCACGTGGCTGCAGGCCGAATTGGATCGCCATCCCGGCTTCGCACGCGACATGGCATCGCTTTGGCACCAGTTGCAACTCAAGCAGGGACGGCTGGCCAGTCCCGTGCATCCAACCCCGGCCCAGCCCTCGGGCACCCGAAGTCGGGAGCGCGACCACGGATCCGCCATGCCACTCCTCCATGCCCTGCCGACCGGGATCCGGAACCTGTGGACAGTCGGCGTTGGACCGGAGATCACCGACTCCCTTGTGGCGTTTGTCACGCGGGAGCACAGGGAACAGGATCTGCCCGCACGCGGCCGCATCCTGGCCGAACACATGGCGAACTACCTGCGGCTCTCGGACCAACCCGATCCCGGTGATGATCAGACCCCCCGCTACCACGACCGCCTCCTGCTCGACCTGCTGGAGGATCATCTGGCCCTGGACACGGAACCACCGCGCGTGCGCGGCACGCGCGACGGCATACCGTCCCCCGTTCCCGAACCCGCCCCTGCCGCCAAGCAACCCCTAAAGGACACCCTGACCCGCCACGCAGAACTGGAGTGTCCCGATCGGGTTTGGATCGGCACGCCCCTGGTGCCGATCATGGTCCGTCTCCTGGCACCGGATCCCGATGATCCGGCCGCGCGCCTGGCCATGGAACTGCATCCGGACCTTCCCATCCACATCTGGCTAACGGCACCGGGCTTCGACGTGCTGGGATCCCAGCTGTACACCCTCTGGCTGGAACCCGACGCGCCGCGGCAGGAGATCACGTTCGAACTTCAGCCCCGAACGGCCGGCGCGGCCCACCTGATGGTGCAGTTCCTGCAGGAAGGGACTCCGCTCGGCTCGATCATGGCACGCATCGAAATCGAAGAACAGGTCACCACCACGGTCAAAAATCGCTTCGTGCGGGCCGACCACCTCGCGGTCGGGGACAAGTCCGAGTCTCCGGACCTGACCCTCTTCGTGCACTACGACATGATGCAGGCCCAGCCCCGACTGCTCTTCAACCTGTACCGGGACGGCCAACTGTCGGAAAGCTGGCCCCCCGCCGTCCTGCACGCGGACACCCGCAGCTACCACGCCGAGATCTACCAGCGGCTGTCGGACCTGACCGATGTGTTCGACATCCAGCGGGACAGTCCCGACACCATGGAGGCGGTGGACCGCCAGTTGCGCAGCTTGGGACAAAGCCTGTGGAATGACCTGATTCCCGAGGGCCTGCAGCAGTTGTACGCCCTGGAACGGGCGGAATGGCACGGCCGTTCCCTGCTCGTGGTGACCGACGAGCCCCACATCCCCTGGGAACTGATGTGGCCCTACGGCTACCAGGGCGAAAGCTGGGAGGATGAACTGCCCTGGTGCATGTCGATGCGCATGACCCGCTGGCTGCACCAGGACAGCGAAGGCGCGGGCCTCCACGGACCGCCTTCCCAACTGGAGATCGAGCGATTTGCGTTCGCAGGTCCGAGCGACCTGTCCCTGGCGGCGATCGAAACGGAAGGCCGTCAGCTGCGGACCCTCATGCAAACAGCCGGGATCCGCGATGCCGGCCTGGACCTCGGTTCACTCGCCCGTATTCAGGCACTGCTCGAGAGCGGGGACTACGACTGGCTGCACCTGGCTTCCCACGGGGAATTTTCGGCCGAGCGGCCGGACACCGGGTCGGCCATCCTGCTGGAGGGCGGAGAGGCCCTGGCGCCCGACGCGCTGATCGGGCCCCAGGTACAGGGACACATCTTCCGGCAACGGCCGTCGTTCGTGCTCAACGCCTGCCATGCCGGTCGCCAGGGCTGGGCCCTGACCCAGTTGGGCGGCTGGGTCAACAGACTGGTGGGTTCGGGCGCCGGTCTGTTTGTAGGCCCCTTATGGACGGTTACGGACAGCTCCGCCCAACTCTTCGCCGTTCAGTTCTATGAACGGCTGCTGGCCGGCGACACGGTGGCCGAGGCCCTGCACGCGGCCCGCAGGAAAATCCGGGAGCTGGGCGACCCCACCTGGCTGGCCTACAGTGCCTATGCCCATCCTAACGCACGGCTGATGCGCACCGCGGGGCCCGGATCAGACCACGGCCAGGCTCCTTTCATGGACGAGACCGACCATAGCCTCCCCAACGACGGCAATCTGGGTGCCTGAAGCCGGAGACATCGGCGAACGGGGGAGGCCCCCATCGCGGCCCTGCAGTGCCATCACAGCCCTTACGGCAGCCGGCAGGTTGTCGCCCTCAATGGCGTTCCAAAGCGGCAGCAGCCGGTGGTGCAATGCCAAGGCCAGCTCGTGGTCGCCGGTCTGAACCGCATCCCACAGAGCCACGCAGGTGGCCGGGGCGGCGGCGAGGATGGCGGCGATGGCACCTTGGGCTCCCAGGCAGAAGGACGGATACAGCAAGGCGTCGACCGCCGACAGGATGGTGTCTTCCGGATCCGACAGCAGCAGCAGATCTGCCAGCAGCTTCATGTCGCCCGCGCTTTGCTTGACCCCCTGTACCGCGGGCACCTCGCGCATGATGCGCGTCAGAAGCTGCGGCGACAGGTAGATGTGCGGCACCACGTTGTAGATCAGGATCGGAGTGTCCACCACCTCGGCCATCGAGGCGAAATGGCGGAGGTGCATCTCGTCGGTCGGCTTGAACAGATAGTGCACTGGTGTGACTTGCAGGGCGGCCACATCCAGATCCGCCAACAGCCGCACGCGATTGCGGGCCTGCCGCGTGCTGTCCACTATGACCCCGGCGATGATAGGTACGCGGCCCGCCGCGGCCTCGACGGCCGTCCCGACCGCCGTGCGCAATTCCTCGTCGGTCAGGGTGTGGCCTTCCCCGGTGCTGCCACCCACGGCCAGTCCGTGGACCCCGGCGCCCTCGATCAGGTACTCCACGTCGGCGGCCAGCGCCGCCGTATCCAACTCTTCCCGGTCATCGAAGGGGGTGACCATGGGCGGGATGATGCCAAACAGGCTTTCAATCATGGTGGCGGTGTCCGATGGTTTACAGGGTTGGGGGTTGGGGCGGGCCGTTATCAGGCGGTCAGCAGGCCTGCGGCAATCTCGTCCCATTCGTCCGTCAGGGATACCTCCGACGGTGGTTTGCCGGCCCGGCCGTACCAGTACCGGGCGTTGGGCAGATCCCCTTCCTCGCGATGCAGCCAGGCATGCACCCAGGCGGATCCGTTGGCATCGTCCTGATCCTGCAGCAAGTCGTGGGAACGATGCCACTCTCCCTTGCCGGCCCACCACAAGGCCTCCAGGGGCACTCCAAGACCCGTCGGCGGGGCCTCCTGTTCAAGCGATGCGCGAAAACCTTGGGCGTCCATGACCGTGTCCTGCTGGTTGACGGAAAAGGCACCGCGCCTGGTTCAGGCCTCGGTCCACAACTCCGCGATGCGAAGGCAGGTGCGGACCGCCAGCGCCATGTCCTGGATCGTAACCCACTCCAGAGGGCCGTGCACATCGTGCATGCCTGTGAACAGGTTGGGGGTGGGCACCCCTTTTTCGGTGAGCCTAGAGCCGTCGGTGCCGCCCCGGATGGGCTCGTCCACCGGTTCAAGGCCGGTGTCGCGCATGGCCTGCCGGGCGATCTCCACCGGGGTCATGTCCTCCTGCAGCCACTGCCCCATGTTGTGGTACTGAGCCTTGATGTCGCAGCGGATGTCGGCGCGCGGATGGGCCGCCTGCATGGTCTCGGCCAGCAGAGTCAGCACCTTCCCGTGTTCCGCCAAACGATCGTTGTCGAAGTCGCGCAGGATGTAGCGGAGTTCGGCCTCGGCCGCGTTGCCCGTCATCTCGTACAGGTGGATGAAACCCTCCCGGTCCTTCGTGGTCTCCGGCGTTCGGGCATGTTCCGGCAGTGCGGCGTGGAACTTGGCAGCCAGCGTACAGGCATTGACCAAATCGTGATAGGCCGTCCCGGGATGCACCGAGACGCCGCGGAACGTCACGACGGCCATGTTCGCCGAAAAGGTTTCGCTGGATATCTCGCCGGTGTTGCCGCCATCCAGGGTGTAGGCCCAGCGCGCGTCCAGATCCCCCGGCGTCAGGTGGTCCACGCCCCGGCCGATTTCCTCGTCCGGAGTAAAGCAGAGGCGGATGCGTCCGTGTTCCGTACCGGACTTCTCCAGTAGGCTGCGCGCCATGCCCATCACGATTGCAACGCCGGCCTTGTCGTCGGCGCCCAGCAGTGTATTCCCGCTGGCAGTCACGATGTCCTGGCCAATCTTGGCCTTCAGATCGGGGGAACGCTCCGATGACAGCACCAGGGACCCGTCTTTGGGGAAAGTGATGGGCGTGCCATCCCAGGATCGGTGGACGCGCGGTTCGACCCCTAGGCCGGGAAACGCTTCCGTAGTGTCCACATGGGCCATGAAGGCGATCGTCGGTGCCTCGCCACCGCCTGCGGTGGCGGGAATGGTGGCCAACAGCGTGGCGTAGTCGGTCAGCTGTACATCCTCGGCTCCGAGTTGTTGAAGTTCCACTTCCAACATGCGCAGCAGATCCAACTGCCGTTCGGTCGAGGGGACGGATGTCGAGTCGGCATCCGACTCCGTGTCCACCTGCACGTAGCGGAGGAAGCGCTCCTCCAAGTCCCGGTGCAAATCGAATGTCATGGGGTTTCTCCGGTCGTGGCAGCAAGCTGGCCGGAATACAGGTACGGCCTAGCCTAGAATAAACCGATCGGCCGCCCTCGGAGAGGCGACCGTTGCAGGCAATGCAAAGGATCGGACGGCATGAATGACCAACAACGGCAACTCGGGGAAGCAGTGGCACAGCGTGACTGGATCAACGGGGTGACCCGCTATCCGGACCCCGCGGTGGAAGTTGTGGACGACAGCTTCCGGCACTACATCAACGCCAACGCCGCCTTGGAGCGCCTCTGGACCGGTGCCAGGTGGACCGAGGGGCCGGTTTGGTTCGGCGACCGAAACAGCCTGCTGTTCAGCGACATCCCCAACAACCGCATCATGTGTTGGCATGCGCCAACGGGCCAGACCACTGTCTACCGGGAGCCGTCCAACAACACCAACGGACACACCCGGGATCGCGAGGGTCGCTTGGTTTCCTGCGAGCACCGAACGCGCCGCGTCACGCGCACGGAACATGACGGCTCCGTCACCGTGCTGGCCGATTCCTACCAGGGAAAACGCCTCAACGCGCCCAACGACGTGGTGGTCAAGTCCGACGGCAGCGTCTGGTTCACGGATCCCGGCTACGGCATCCTGCACAACTACGAAGGCGGAGTTGCGGAATCCGAGCTTCCGACCAACGTGTATCGCCTGGATCCCCTGTCGGGCCGGCTTGAAGCGGTCGTCACCGACTTTGCCAAGCCGAACGGCCTCTGCTTCTCCCCCGATGAATCACTCCTCTACATCAGCGATACGGCCACCAGCCACGATCCGGATGGCAATGCCCACATCCGGGTGTTTGAGGTTGACGGTGACTCGGTGCGCGGCGGCCGGGAGTTTGTGGACATGCGTCCGGCGGTGTCCGACGGGTTCCGGGCAGACATGGACGGCAACATCTGGACCAGTTCCGGCTGGGCCGGCCCGGGCCTGGACGGAGTACAGGTGTTCAACCCGGCCGGAGACCTCATCGGCCGCATCCACCTGCCGGAAATCTGCGCCAACGTCTGCTTCGGCGGTCCCCACCGCAACCGGCTGTTCATGATGGGCAGCCAGTCGGTCTACCATCTGTGGACGGAAGCCATCGGGGCTCAGCGTCCGTAATCCTGTATACATGGCTGGCACTGCCGGCAACCATTGTCGCCAATACCACAGTTCGACTGCTCTGAAGGCTAAAGCGGTCTATACACTTCTTGTGTTTTCTGGAGGATTTCATGTTCAAGACCAACCCCGTTTCATTGAAAGAGCTGCTCATGAACGTCGATAGCGGCAAGATCCGACTGCCCGATTTCCAACGAGGCTGGGTGTGGGATGACGACCGCATCCGCGGGTTATTGGCCAGCATCTCGCGGGGGTTTCCGGTGGGTGCGATTATGACATTGGAAGCCGGAGGAGACATTCGGTTGAGAAGCCGGATGATTGAAGGAGCCACTGAAAGCCCAAAGGTTCAGCCTGATTCCTTTCTGCTGGACGGCCAGCAACGGCTGACATCACTGTATCAGTCGCTTCAGCATAAGGATGCCGTGGAAACGCACGACAATCGAGGACGGCGCATTCGACGTTGGTACTACATCGACATGCTGGCGGCGATGAATTCCGATGTCGCAAGAGAGGATGTGATTGTCAGTGTTCCCGAGGACCGGAAGGAAACTGGGAACTTCGGGCGTGAGGTTGTCAGAGACCTTTCCTGTCGCGAATTTGAGTATGAACATCACATGATGCCAACGGAGCTGTTGTTGAGTGGAAGTTTGGATTGGGTACTTGGGTACATCGGCCATTGGAACGGTCGAGATCACGAACACCCCGAAGGTAACGGAAGTGCTTTTTGTCAAAGATTTAATCAGACACTAATAAGCGAATTCGGAAACTACGATCTCCCTGTGATCCGTCTAGACAAAGAAACGCCCAAGGAAGCTGTTTGCACTGTTTTTGAAAAGGTGAACACAGGAGGTGTAACGCTGTCGATGTTCGAGCTGGTTACGGCATCATTCGCTGCCCAGGACGAAGACTTCTCATTGCGAGAGGACTGGGATGCTCGAAAGAGGCGTTTGCACGACAACTACGGCGCCTTGCAGAGAATCGAAGGGGACCAATTCCTGCAGGCAGTCACTTTGCTGATCACTCAAGAACAGCGCAAACAGCGGATTAAGGAAGGACGTCCTCAAAACCGAATACCGGCCATTAATTGCAGAAAGATCGATATTCTGGATTTAAATGTTTTTGATTATCATAATTGGGCCGATCGTGTCGAAAACGGCTTTGTCGAAGCAGCCAAGTTCCTGCTCAACCAGTTTGTCTTCACCAAGCAAGATGTACCCTACACGTCCCAACTCGTCCCGCTGGCTGCCCTGCATGTGGAGCTGGGCGTGGAATTGGAACCGGCCAAGGCGAAAGCGAAGCTGGAAAAGTGGTTTTGGTCCGGGATTTTCGGAGAGGCATACGGGAGCGCAGTGGAGACCCAGTACGCCAATGACTTGGCTCAAGTGGCCGCGTGGGTACGGGGAGGTCCGGAACCCACGCTGGTAAACGAAGCCAACTTTGTACCGGAACGGTTGCTGTCCCTCCGAACCCGGAATAGTGCAGCCTACAAGGGACTGTACGCCTTGCAGATGAAGAGTGGAGCAGCTGACTGGCGCACCGCCAACCCACTGTTGTCCGCTACTTGGTATCAGGGCAACATCGACATCCACCACATCTTTCCTAAAGCCTGGTGTAACCGATCAACACCACCCATACCACCTTGGCTGTACAACTCCATCATCAACAAAACCCCGATCGACGCGACAACCAATCAAAAGATTGGCGGGAGTGCCCCGTCAGTGTACTTGCGCAGTTTGGAAAAGGATATCGACAAGGAAATGTTGTACGACATCTTGCGGTCCCACTGGCTAAAGCCCGAATTGCTAGCCGCTGACCAGTTCGCGGATTGTTTTGTGGAACGGGGAGAGGCAATGCTCGAATTGATTGGTCAGGCCATGGGCAAGGCCATTCCCAGTGGCAGGGAGTCCTTCTCAAGCGCGCTGTCCTCGGTAGGGATTGAACAGCAACTTGACGAGTTTGATGATCCAATAGACGAACCCGACGTTGCTGGAGAGTGGGTTTACCAGGGTCCAGGTGTTGCCGCGGACCAGCCCCCCATAGACAAACCTGGTGATGGGGTTCACAGCCAATGATGGACAATGACAGACATGACATGCCGTGGTCTTCTCGTAGCACGTGGTCATACAGCGGCGGCACTGGTCGGCGCGGTGGTTCCGATCCGTGTCCGTTGCAATGGTCATAGGCGGAATCTCGTCAGCACCCTATCATGGGTCATGTCAAACATCCGCAGGAAGAAGGAGGATGTCAATGCCTTGTTCAGACCGCCCTGCAACTCATCCACCTGCTAGCCAAAAGGTAAGCCAAGTGAACGCCTTAGTCGAGACCAAACCTACACGGGAAAACCGATAAGTGTGCTCTGCCTACCCATCGCTGCATACTCGCGGGATTGAGCCGGTGCTCCAAACCAAGCAGAAACCGATAGTTTGACTTCGACAGGACACGCATCAACTGCGTTCCGATAACCCATGTCCAGTTATCGGCCTCGACGCCTCCTAGTCTGCTTCGTAGTCGCCGGGTCCAGCGGGGCGCGCATCTCCGCATACAACATCAGCAGATGTTCCACGCGCTCCCGTTCGGAGGCAAAGGGTTTGGGCCGGTACAACCTGTCCACGGCGCGATCAAGTGCCTGATGCGCCTTCCTGAGGTTGGGAGGCATCAGGTCCGGATCATAGAGATTGGCCAACGTGGCGTCCGGATACTGTGCCCGGGCATCAAGCACTGCCTGTGCCCGCGGCTCCAAGACCCACAGATCCAACTCGCCCAACCGGATATCCAGGAGGCGTTGGGAATGTGTTGTAAACGACACCCACGGAGTACATGTATCGGCTTTCCAGCCGCCCAGTGACGGTTCGCATCCACGCCATGTGCATGGCGGATGTCAGGAGGGCAAAGTCCGCAAGCGTGGCATTCGAAAGCAACCGAAGTTTGTTGCTCGGCACCGCTGGAGGTTGCAGCCACCCAACCGGGATGTACTCGCGCCGCTCGGAACTCACCTCCGGGAGAACCAGAAATGGGTCCGTTGGAATGACGTTCACATGCCACAGCGTTGGAGTCTCAGCCAGTTTGTTGGTCGGCTTGCTTGTGCTGGTTTGTCGGTATGCCCGTACTGCAGCCATGCGCTCCTTCACGCATGGCATTCTCGCCAGCGCTTCGGGGGCTGCCTGATGCAGGGCAAGAATCCAGCGCTTGCTTCCCTGAAGGAACTCTCTTGCACCCACAAACGGCCGGAGAAACTCGCGTGCTTCCGGTTCCACATTCAGGAACAAACAACGTTGTTCCGCGTTGAAGATATAGTGACCGTTGTCAATGGGTTTCGACCCGGTGATAAGCCGCCCAAAGCCATTGATGGGGCGTGCCTCTTCGCGGACTACAACGTGTGGGTCGGCCAAGCCGCCGCCATCGATAAGATACGCGAAAGCACCGCATGGTTGCTTTCGAGCGGTGCATCGCCCTTCCCGTCGTACGCAAACAACCGCCTGCGTGTTGGAACCTGCTCGGATGCATCCAACCCAACGATGACAACATGCACGTGGGCTTTCCCGCGGGCATCGGAACCCCATGCAAACGTCCGGTGGGCAAATGAAATCTCAAGTCCGTACCGGTCAAACAGGAGCGGCCACAGCTGGGCCACTTGCTCTCCCTGGGTGATCGAATTGGTCGCCACAAAGCCGATTCGTGGGACCGCCTGCCCGTTTGACTGCGCGTCGGCTGCGTACTCGCCGGACTTGAGGAACCACGCGGCAACGTAGTCCAGCGTGCCGCCGGTTCGTCCGATGGCAGCAATACGGCGTACTTGCCCACGTTGAAGCTGCGACTGGAACTTCGCCCCGCTGAAGGGCGGGTTGCCAAAGACGTACGAACAGTCCTCCGGAGCCAGTACCTCCTTCCAATCGAGTTCCAGGGCATCGGCATTGACGATGTGGGGCGACTTCTCAATCGGAATGCGCGCGAACGTCTGGCCGAACTCCAAACTTAGCCGGTTGTTCATGATGTGGTCCATCATCCACAACGCGGTCGAAGCGATGCGGGAGGGAAACTCGCCGATCTCGATTCCATAGAACTGGTCCACCTCCACGACCGAGGAAACTTCCAACGCGAGCTGCTGTCCGCCGGCTCTCACCGCCAGGTCCCTCAACACATCAATCTCGAGGTTTCGCAGCTCCCGGTAGGCAATGATCAGGAAGTTGCCGCAGCCACACGCCGGATCAAGAAAGCGCAACGTGCCAAGCCGTTCGCGGAAACGGCGGAGATCGGCACTGACCCGCCCGTCCCTGCGCGCCCGGAGCCGCCTGAACTCCTCCCTCAGGCCATCCATGAACAGTGGCTCGATCACCTTGAGGATGTTCTTCTCGGTCGTGTAGTGGGCTCCCTGCTGGCGTCGCTCAACGGGCTCCATCACGGACTGGAACAGAGCCCCAAATATCGCGGGCGAGATTGCGGTCCAGTCGAAGCGGCAGGCATCCAGCAGGATTGAACGCATCCCGGCATTGAAGTCTGCGAACCGCAGGTGTTCCGCAAAGAGGTCGCCGTTGATGTACGGAAACCGCGCCAGGTCGTCGTCCAGTGCGGCTTGGCGGTCCTTGACGGGGGTGTTGAGCACCTGGAACAGCCGGGCCAGCCATGGACCCAGGTCCGATCCGTCCGGTGCCGTCCGTTCTTCCATGAATTGCAGGAAGATATCCCTGGATTCGAAGATCCCCGTGTCGTCGGCAAACAGGCAGAACACGATCCGCACCAGGAACAACTGCAGATCGTCGCCTTCATAACCGGATGCCTTCAGGGCATCGTGCAAACGGGCCACCAGCTCGGAGGCTTCGATGTTGACCGGATCCTGATCCCTGAACGTCCGGCGTTGCACTCCGATGATGAACCCGAACTTCTCCACATGCTGTGGCAAATCCACGAGCGCGAATCTGGTTTCCTCGCGCTCGTCCCGGTCGAGCAGCTCAAAGGTCTGGAAGTCGCAGAGCAACTGAAACCGGGGCTTGTCCCGTTCCGGCAAGGCGTCGAAATAGGTTCCCGCCTGGTCGCGGGCCGCTTCCAGATCCCGACCTGCACTCTTCTGCTCGACCAGCAGGACTCCGGGCCAGAACAGGTCGATGAAACCACTCGAGTTGTCGAGGTGGGTTACATGCTCCTCATAGCGCGCCACAGTCCGGCGGCGGACACCGAAGATCTCGAAGAACTCGTTGTAGAAGCTCTGGGTTTCGCTCTTTTCGTAGGCCGCGTCTACCCATTCCCGCGCGAAGGCGGCCGCCCGGGGCCGGATCTCATTCCACGATAGGCGCACGCAACATCGTCCTGTCAGGCAATCGGCAAGTCATTGCAAAACCCTTGTTGCAAGTGTCCAATCGACGAGCTGTCCAATTTGAAACCGGAACCATTCGCCTACTGCTTCCGCGACCGGAACCGGCACCGCATCGACAACGTGGCGGCGATGCTGGATCTAACTTCGCAGTTGGATCCGCAGCTTGATCCCCCGGCGGACATCAGGAACATGCTGACCCGGTGGCGATTGCTGTTCTGCAACGAGCCGCATGTCCACGGCCACAACAAGCAGATTTTGGCGGCACTGGACGCGGCTGGCTAGGATCGTGAACGTTGAAGGCTGGCCTGTGTCTGGACATCCAATGGTACACACAAGGTTCTGCTCCGGCACCACGTGGTTTGGGCACGGGTTCTCGTTCAGTCCGTCCTGTGCGTGTCTGTGCACCGTGGCAACAGGGTCCGCATCCCGCGTAAACCCGTCTTCCCCACACCAAACCACGGAGGTTCATTATGACGCAATACACAGAGGCTCCAAGCATCGTCAAGCCCGGACTTGCCTTGCCTGACTCGACACGGATATGGCGGTACATGGATGCGGGAGCCTTCATGGCCCTGTTGCACATGAAGGCATTGAACTTGGCGCCCGTGCTGAAGATGCGCGACAGATGGGAAGGCATTCTGCCCCCGGACTTGGATGCGAGGCTTTCGTTCTTCCAACAGGACGATGTGCGCAGGGCGGGGAAGGACGTGTATGTCAGTTGCTGGCATGCCAGCAACCTTCCAAGCGATGCCATGTGGCGTCTGTACAGTGCACGGCGGGGCATAGCGGTGGAAACCACATTGGGGGAGCTGGCTCATTGCGTGCAGGAGGCTGGACCCCGATTCCGACTGGCGGAGGTCGAATACAGCAACCTTGGCAATAATGTCCCGCATGATGGTCCACCTCCATCGGAGACGTCCAAGCATGAAGACCGCCGGTTTACCTTCAAGCGGCCCGAGTTCTCTTTTGAGTCTGAAGTGCGCATCCTGGGTGTCGGGGCTGACAACCCGCAGACCGGACAACTGGGCTCGCTGAACCGCTGCATCCTGCCGGTAGACCTGGACAGGTTCGTCAAGTGCGTGCATGTTCACCCCGACACGGAGCCTTGGGTGTTTGGCACACTGAAGCACATTTTGGGAGAGGCACTACCGCTACAGACGCCCTGGGTGCATCGCTCCAACATGGAGTTGGTTGACACTGTTGCGATATCCATCATCGCCGGCGAAGACCTTGAGCCCGGCATCGCGGTGTACCAGCACTCCGATGGCAAGGGGTATCGCACACCTGAGAAACTCCCAGATGACGTTCGTACTGCGGCGGACGGATAACTGCCTCCACACAACACAGTTAGCACACGCCCATCATCCAAATCAATCCTGCCCGGTATCCTTTTATGTCTGCAACAACTTGCCACCGTTGTAATACCAGCAGCATTCAACGCCGCTACTATATGGTAGATACACCAATGAATTCCTCGAACACGCCCTTTAATGGGCATAAGAGCTTGATTGGCATATGTCTTGATACCACCCGGACTATCACAGTACGCACAATCACGATCTTTAGTTTCATCACTCATAATTTCCCTTCCATGAGTTAATCGTGTCCGAACAACTACAACACCTTGAAATACCCGTAAAACTGTTTCAAGAGAAACAGTATGCCGACGAGTTTCGCAAAGGAAATCTCTACGCCAACCCACTCAGCTACTTCCAGAAAGTAGAACAGAAGGATGGAATAGCTGATCCATTTGAAGGATCAGTGTATTCCGGCAAAGACGGCATCTTTAAAATTGGCCCGTCTCAGGACGAACTTGTAGATATTACCCGTCATCTGATAGACCCTGTACGATTTCAGGGCATCAATTATATTAACGTAGTATGTTTTCACCTTTGGGAAACACCATACCTACAAACATATACTGATACAGAAGTACCAGAGGAAACAACCATCATTAAATTACCCAAACGGATTCAAACTGAGTTCGGGCCACACATGGTGGCAATTTAGGACTGGCCCGAGTTTGTCAAACGCGTGCAAAAAGCGTTCGACAAACTGTACATTGCCAATAAAATTTCCCATTGGGGGAGTGGAAAAGTAATCTACAAAAACAATGAACCTCTTTGGATTCAAGAGAATGAAGGATTACAAGCAGCATTCTACAAACGAGAACAGTTTGCATATCAAAACGAATACCGAATAGCAATTGAACCTACAAGCATAACCCAAAAAGGAGGCAGTCATTTAAGACTTGACATAGGCAGTATTGAAGATATAACAATGCAACTTATGTCTGGCGATGAACTTTTCCTCAAAATATCGGGGAATCCAATTTGAATACACTCCAGCGAGCAGGACAAATCCCAAACATTAGCACAAATTACCGATAATCCTGCAGCTACTTAGTGCCCTTCTACGTGGAGGCGTTCAACGCCGGTGGCCCGGGCGACTTCGAGATGGCCCGCAACGAATGCCAGGCACGAGACCAGTTGGCGAAACTGACGTGCCTGGAACCCCTGAAGTCGGAGTCCTTCGGATTGATTGTCACCTGGAAGGGCACCCTCAAGCGCTCCTAGGGACGCAAGACCTTCCGGAATCTGGTAATCCCCCCGCTGACGAAACTCGTGGCGCAGTGCCGGGGATTGGCGGACCGGGATCACAGGGAGTAGCCAACGCGTACAATGTGGGACGGGGACTGGTCCGTGGAACTGAATCTGCACCCCGATCCCGAACGCGGCGTGGGCTTCCTGTCGGAAGCCAAGTTCCTCACGGTGGGCCGCAAGGCCGAAGAGGATTTGCTGGTCAAGGCCTCCAAGTATGCCAAACTGAAATATCTGATCGCTTTCTGCCCTTGTTCCCGCGCCGCGATCAGAGGGCACCCTTCTTCGTACTATACCGGGGGCGGCAGTCCGGGGAACGGCACAAGTCGATCGAGCGGATGGTCCCGCGAGGGCTTGGACGACGAAATGAACCAAGTGCTCCGCCCGCTCCCACGCCCGCCATCGCGGGGTGGCCCCCGGCTTCTTGTTGCAGGGCTGGTTACTCCTCAACATTGCGGCTCAATGCCCAGGAGTCGGCCCAGCTCTCAGGAATCGGGAAACCGCAGGCATAGATAAAATTGATTAGTTGGCCGTGATGATGGGCCTCGTGTTCCGCCAAGCGCAAGTATCCCAACAAAGGTGAAGTGTCATTGCTGAATATCTTGAGCCAGTCAACTTGCTCAAAAGCTGATTGTAGTTGTACATCGGCCCTTATCATCGCCTCCCGAATCCTCTCCATAGGTACCGCTTCGCCTAGTTCAACAGACTGCAAACTACAGTCCCATCCCTTCATTCTTCCTTCCAGCAGTACCGGTGTCCAGCTTTCCTGCGTACCCAGCATACAGCGAAACTGATAGAGCACATCCTGGGATTCCTGAAACGGCAACCGGGCTTTCAGGTCGCCATCCGACAAAACATCCATCAGATCGTAGGTGCGACCTCGCAAGTCTTGCCAGTGCTGCTGAACACCCTCCAAGATAGTCTGCATGATTAAGCCACCTCCCCTTCCAGGAGACAAAATTTGGCATAAATCATATCACTATTCAATCTGGCTCTGGCTCGTACAGAGATCGAGCGGCCCAGTTTCGGTCTCGTTGATATTGGTCCGAATCCGGACTTGGCCACTTCAGTGCATGCAAAAGCTCCGTTCGCCTGGGTCGGACCATGGCGCTCGCCATCAGCTGCAAGGAAGTTGCGCGCTCCCGCCACCGTCGGGCTAGGGTAGGACAGGAGTGGGCTGTGACATCCACCACGTCGGCCTTCCAACCGCCTGGGCGAACGGGATGAACAGAACCGCTTTGTACCAAGTACAGGCAAAGACCTCCTCGAACCCCATGATGGCATTGATGTAGTCGCGCAGCACGATCTTGCCCGCGTCGATATCCCCGGCCAGCAGACACTCGACGCCTTCCTTTAGCAACCCCTCTCTGAAAGCCGGATCGCGCTGGGCGCGGGCCTGTACAGTCTTCTTGAAATCACGGGTTAGCGGCATGTTTCACATCTCTTGTTGCTTGCGTCGTCTGTACTCTTGCCAAAGCTCACGGGCCTGCTCAATGTCTCTCTGCTAGCGCGCCTTGGTCCCTCCTCCGAGCAGGACTATCAAGGTGTCCCCATCCCTGCCGAAATATACCCGGTAGCCCGGGCCAACATGTATGCGGCGCTCCAACACTCCTCTGCCAACGCCTTTGGTGTTTGAATAGATTTCCCGCCTCCATACGGGCGAGGGCCGTCCGTACTCTGTTCGCCGCCCTGGCATCGAGACCGTCGAACCAACGACCGAAGGGACTGCGACCACGGCCATCGATGTATTCTCTGATCTCAATCATACAGATATAGTAACACTGTAGTTACCATATGGCCGTACATCGATTCACACGACGGTGAACAGGAACCATCGGTGCGGCGTCCACACAATCAGGATGATCACCAACCAGAGACGAGACCTTCGACCGTACACTTCATCTGTGCAGGACACCGAACACAGCACAAGGAGTCATCAGGAGAGTCTGTCATGATCGCCAACGTTAGAGCCCGATACAGCAACGGTGTGCTTGTTCCCCTGAAGCCCCTCGATTTGGAAGAGGGGGAGGAGGTAGTGGTGTTAATCAAGCACGCGCCTCTACTCGGCAACAGTCCGGAGTCCATGTTGGACATGTTCAAGAGGCTGAGGATGTCAGTTCCCCCGGACACATGGGATGACCTTCCAGCCGACTTGTCCAGGAACAAGAAACACTACCTCTATGGATTCCCGAAAGAGGCTGCCTGATCCTCGCGCCCTTTGTGGCCTCTCGCGACCGGCCCCTCTCTGAATCCAGGTGGTCAACTGGGTGCACGGACAGCCATGGTTTCCTAAGTGAAACTATGGCCACGGTCATGTGCAAGGCTTGGCGGCTGTCCTGTTCACAGGCTCCTGATCAAAGAGTTAGGCTGTTGTGGTGCCCCCCTCGGGCCAAGGTTCCACAGCAGGATTCCAGATTTCTAACCCAGCATGGCAGGGTGATTCGAGTCGTCCGACAACTAGGACTTGGGAGTACGCGAGGCAGGTAGCTTTGTCACACCACGGCGGTAGCGATGTCCTGATTCAGCAACCGTCCTCGGGCATCAGTTTGTCAGATGTCGCGATCAGTGGTGGAGACCTATGCGCTGAGGACGGTCATAGAAGAAAGAAAACGACCATGTGCTCTACGAGACTTCCGTAGCCTCGCGGACGGGGCCGGCAAGGTGCACTGCCGCGTCAAACAGAACCTGGCAACCCGCAGCAAGGTCCTCAGGGGTTGCACTCTCGATCTCGTTGTGGCTAATACCATCCTTGCAGGGCACGAAGATCATGGCTGTGGGAGCAACCCGGGCCACATAGCAGGCATCGTGGCCTGCTCCACTCACGAGATCCATATGGGTAATGGCATTGCCCGCGGTGGCATTGCGTACCGCCGCAATGCACTCCTTGTGGAACGGAGTGGCCGCAAAGTGCCAGATCTGCTCAAGTTGCAATTGGAGGCCAAGGTCTTCAGCGGCAGCGGCACAGTCTGCCTTGAGCCGGACATCCATCAAGGTCAGATACTCTTCATCCGGATGCCGAAGATCCACCGTGAAGAAGACCGTTCCCGGAACCGTGTTGGGGGAACCAGGATGTACCTGCATCTTGCCCACCGTAGCGCGGGCGTCCGGATGTCCAAGGCCCATTCGATGCACGACTTCCACCATCCCTGCCGCGCCGACCAGGGCATCATGCCGCATGCCCATCGGCGTCGGTCCGGCATGGGCCTCCATGCCGGTTACGGTGACCTCATACCAACGCTGGCCCTGTGCCCCTGTCACCACACCAATCGTCTTCTGTTCCTTTTCCAGAATCGGACCCTGTTCAATGTGGGCCTCCAGATAGGCTGCGACCTCGTGCCCTCGCACCGGCCTGGCACCGGCATAGCCGATGCGCTCCAGTTCGGCTCCCAGCGTTTTGCCGTCCGCATCGGTGCGACTCAACACGAAGTCGAGTTCAAAGGTGCCGGCGAAGGCTCCCGAAGCCAGCATCGGAGGCCCGAACCGGACCCCTTCCTCGTTGGTCCAGGACACAATCTCAATCGGAGCCTCTGTACGCAGGTTGCTGTCGTTCAATGCCCGAACGACTTCAAGCCCAGCCAGTACGCCAAAGGCACCATCGAACTTGCCGCCTGTGGGCTGGGAATCCAGGTGGCTCCCCAACAGCACGGGAGGGAGTTCCGGGTTCAATCCTTCCCTGCGCGCGAATATGCTGCCCAACCGGTCGACTGCAACCGAGCATCCTGCTTCTTCGCACCAGTGCACAAAGAGCTCCCGGCCCTGCCGGTCGAGATCGGTAAGGGCCAGGCGGCACACGCCCCCCTTGGGTGTGGCACCGATTGAGGACATGCGCATGAGGCTGTCCCAGAGTCGCTCGCCGTTGATCGTGGGGCTGTTCATTCCATTGTGTTCTCGCGTCTGTTTGGAGATCCTCTGATCCTACAGGGAAACTGGACGCGCAACTCTGCAACAGCCTGTAGAGGATGGCAATGACTGCTCGATTGGACCTTCCCCTGCGCTACCGACACATGGTGGAGACCCTGTTGCGCGAGTATGTGCCCGACGCCGAGGTGTGGGCCTATGGCAGCCGCGTCAATGGCGAGAGCCACGCAGGCAGCGACTTGGATCTGGTGTTGCGCAGTCCAACGCCGGAATCCCTAGGCACTGCGTTCACAGACCTCGTCGAGGCGTTCCGCGAATCGAACATTCCCATCCTTGTCCAAGTCTGCGACTGGGCAAGGATTCCCGAGAGTTTCCGCAATGAAATTACTCGGGGCTACGTTGTGCTACAGAAAGGCCCGCCGGCTTCATGACATCGTCTCCCGATCGCACCAACGGCACCCGGTCAATCTTCAGCATCGGCTCGGCGCGTTCCGCAAGGGAAACAGCAGTACAACTGGCAGACCCTTGTGATATTGGCTGCCCGTCACTGCGACCTGAACTCGGTGGTGGCGGCGACTGGAACCTGCTGATACGTCGAGAATGCCTTTGAGACAGCTGGACAAGAGGGGTTCCTGCTTCACTTTCGTTGATTTCGGCCTAGGGCTTCAGACGGAGATGGCGATGGTCACTCTGTGCCGTATATCGTCAGCATAGTCGGTACCGCTGCTATATTCAACTTTCATGCGGGACGGGACTGCTATGGAAGCCCAGAAGGTGAGACTGACCTTGGACTTGAATCCTACCTTTCAGCGCCGGCTGAAGGCCATTGCCGCGCTCAGGGGTGTCAGCCTGCAGCGGTATTGCCAAACCGCCATTCACCGGAAACTGGCCAAGGACGAGGACGAGGCCTTTGAACATCTCTCGTATCACCCCATACCCTTTGTAGTTCGGGAACGTCAATTGCCTTCACGAATTTGTTAAGTTATCCGATAGAACCAAAGTCACCTTGGCTGCCCAAGCGACTGCAAATAGGTCACCAGTTCGTGTGCCTCGGTGGACGGATTTGGTTCTTCAGTCTGCGCTGCATCTCTTGCTGCCCTTTCCGCATGACGCTTGGCATCCTCCAGTGAGTTTCGCAGCGCTTGGAACAACCTTTCCAAATTCTTGGCATATTCCGGCCAACGCTCTTTCAGTTCACGCAGGCATGCGTCTGCTGGGGAGTTGGAGCCCGAGCGTGCAAAGGGTACGCGGGTATAGTGAAAGTGCAACAGGAACCAGAATTCAAAGCAAGGCCAGGATCGAGCCAAATCGATTCCGTTGTTCCGAGCCATGGTGCTGGCTTGCTCAAACTCGTTGTGTTCATCACGATCAAACACGCAGAAAACCTTGTCGTACACCGCACCCATACGATGCTCGCTACGCCGGAGCCTTTGCGCCTCCTTTACCACCTGCATAGGAGTCTGACCCAGTCCAACCACTTTCACAACACCGTCACCCAATCTGTATTGGACCGCAAGATCATGAAAATAGTTTCTCTCGGTTTTGCTACCTTCACAGACAATCAGGACTCGAACACGCCTGTCGCGGAAGGACCTTCTCCGCCTTGTGTTTTGCCGAGACTTGGCCCTATGCGGAGTTTTGGGCATGAATCAGGACTCTGGATCGAAAGGGATCGAGCGGATGAAGGGAACGGCTCCGTAGCGGCCAGCGAGATAGGCGCGTTCCAGATTTTCTACTCCCTTTCGGGGCCGAAAGTCGCTCAAGGGGTATAAATGTGTAGCCAGCTGTTCATCCCGTTCACAGAACCAGATTTGATCGCGCCGAAAGAGTTCTTGGCTCAGAATGCTAGTATCGTGGGTGGAAAATACCATCTGAGCATTGCCAGTGTTGAATCTTGGATCATGAAACTGATTCAATATAAATCTTACCAAAGCAGGGTGCAGGCTGTTGCTGAGTTCATCTATTACAATGACAAAGCCCTCCTGCAATGACTGAAGCAAAGGCACCGAAAGTTTGAATAGTTTCTGTGTACCTGCAGACTCATCGAAGATTTCGAGATCTACCACTCCTAAGTCAGTGGTATGGCGCAGGACAATTTTGACCAGGGGGCCAGCATCTGTTATGATTTTCTTCAGATCTTCAGGCATGTCGGTGGGAAGATCTTCAGGGTTGATTTCGCGCTCGATAATTTGAAAGTCTGCAATGGCCATATCGGCTGCTTGCAAAAACCCAATGATCTCACTCCTGTGCTGATCCAAAGCATCTATGGGAATTTCTGAGAATCCAGATCCCACCACCCGCAATGTATGCCTGAACCAGTCAAACAACGGTTTCAACTGCTGACTGTTTAGTGAAGCGGCTGTGGACAGGAATAAGGCATTGGGACGGGTAGCGCGTAGCCAGACACCCCTGTCGCCTCCCAACCGGTCATTCAATTTCCATTCCTGACCGTCTCGTTCCATCCATCGTTGAACTCTGCCCCGCGGCCAGGCGAAGAGCCACTCCTGGCATACGCGCTCGGAATTGGCCGTGAAACCGTACTGATACCGAACTCCGTCCACGACGCAGAGGACTTCGAAGGTCGTATCCCCTTGGGCTTTTTCCGGATCGAATTTGAAGGGCTTGATCGGAAGGGGATCTCCGGGTTGGCTGGGCATGGTCACGATCCTCTGCATGGTGCCCAGAGCATCAATGAGATTGGTTTTGCCAGCTGCATTGGCACCGTAGATCACAGCCGTGCGTACGAGAGGATTGGACGGAACTCTCCCATTTGCTCTTGGTGCCAACAAGTGGGAACTCTCGTGTTCCTTGCCAGCGCCAGCGACCATGCTCAGGCGAGCCTCGTCTCTGATGGACTTGAAGTTGGATACCCCAAACTCGATCAACATCAGATTCCCCACTTTATCAGCGGGTTTTGTCAATGTTTGCCGATTTTAGCACTTAGCTCTGCCGACAGAGGAAGCAACATGAAGCAACCGCTTCTTGGCCACACCGTGTCGAGTGTCAAGCCTTGACTATGGGAATCGGGTCCTGTTGCCAAGGTACCCTAGTCTCACAGTGCCGGGCCCCGATCATGTCAACACGAAATGTCTGCTCCCGAGGAAACAGGCTACCACGGCGAACAACCACTCTCTACGAATTTGTCCCTTCTTCGCCCAGCAGATTCGGAACCCTCGGCATCGGGTTGTGAGGCATCACGATGGCACGCCGCCGGGGAGTTAGGCGAGCCAACAGCTCCGGGCTCACCTGATAGGGATGCCGGAACATCCCCCAGGACGGTCCGTACCGGTAGACGGCAATCCGCCGGTTGCCAGGCGTGGTTCGGCGCGCCGAACCGTGGCTCAGCGCATCCACGAACAGCAGCACATCCCCCGCCTCCATCTGCAATTCGACGGCACCCTCCACCTCGTCCACTGAATTCGCCGAGTCGGCGGTGAGCTTGTGCTGCTCGAACCGGGGATGCTGGAAGTGGGCCTTGTGGCTGCCCGGTATGACCATCGTGGCGCCGTCGCCGGGCCCGATGTCGTTGAAGGCCATCAGGATGTTGATTTGGCCGCAGTGAAACTCGCCTTGGTAGAACCGGAACTGGGTTCGCTTGGTGCCCGTATGGCCGCCCGAGTGCAGGCCAATGGCTTCGCCCGGGCCACGCAGATTGGCAAAGCACTCGTCGATGAACAGTTCGCCGTGGTTGTAGTCGAAGGAGTCGGCGCCGCCCACGAAATGGCACACCTTCTCAATCCAGGCCGGATGGTCGATCAGCTTCTCGAAGGGTTCGCCGGCCTCGTAAATCTGCTGCAGGTTGAGCCCGTCCGTGGGACTGAACTGATGGGCGTGGACGTATCCGTACCACTCACCGATCTTCATCGGCGGAATCGAGTCGAGGCAGGCATTGATCTCCTTCAGATCCTCCTTGGAGATCGCGTTCTTGATGTGTAGGTATCCCCTCAGATCGAACAGGTAAATTTCCAGTTCTGTCGGTGTGCCGGGTTTTTGCTCTGACATCTGTAGTGCTCCTTGTGCGGCGGGCGAAAGTATCGGTATTGGGACTTGTGTACTTGGCTGGACAAACTGGCCGGGCCGGAGATCCTATGCGCGAGCCTCGGCCCAGTAGAACCCTTCATGCAGGCCGAAGGTGAGTTCCCCATCCACCGTGCGTGGCTGCAGCAGGCCTCGGGCCTCCGTGGTGGCCGCCATCAGCAACGACTTCAGGAAACCCTGCATGCGCTCATCGTGGCGGGAGGCCCAAGCCCCAAACTTCATGCGCTTGCCCAGAATCTCCCGATGCCGAAGTTCGAACCCGGCCGCGTTCAATGCCTCCCGCCACTGGCGGTCACTGAGGCAGGCTGCATGGCTCGGATCCCGCAACTTCTCAAAGGCATTGACATAGTCGCCTCCGGATCCGTCCGGCACGAGATTGTCGATCACCACCAGTGAACCGCCCGGCCTGAGCACGGCCCGTGACCGCTCCAGGAACGCGGGAATGCTGTCGAAGTGATGGGGAGCGATGCGGCAGGTCACCAAGTCGAACTGGCTGTCGTTGAAGGGCAGTTCCTCCGCCCGCGCCAGTTCAAAGTCCACGTTGGAGATGCCCCGCTCGGCTCCCAGTTGGCGCGCCTCCGCCAGCATCTCGGGAGTCAGATCCGTGGCGAGCACTCGCCTGACATGGGGGGCCAGGGCAAAGGCCGTATGGCCCGCGCCGGTAGCCACGTCCAAGCCTTCCCACTCCGGCCGGAGGGGCAGGACCTCGACCAGCCGGACCAGGCTGGCTCCCTTGGCATGGGTCTCGTGGGTGACGTAGAAGGCGGCATTGGCCCCGAACTGGGCCTGTACGGATGAATCGGACAAGGGAACGTACGCCTCGTTTGTATTGGGAATCGAAATTGCAACCAGGCTGTCCGCTACCTGTGCAGTGAGTTCCAGAACCGTTCCGCCCGTTCCAGGTCGGCGCGGTCTATCTCGACTTCCCCGCGGATCGAGGACGGCAGGCGTTCGGCGTCCGGTGTGTCGGGACCGGCCCGCAGATGGTCATCGCGGAATTGACCCCGCGCTCCCGGATCCCGGAAGTCCGGCACGGCCACCGACTGCCCGTCCACCAGGGCACTGCGCCAGGCCAGCAAGCCCACGCTGCTCATGGCCACGCTGCGGTAGACATCGAGAAACGGCGGTCGTCCCGACCGCACGGCCTCCACGAAATGATGGACCACCCAGAAGTCCGCCCCACTGTGGCCGAACCCCGCGGCAGTCGCGCCGTGGTCGGGCCATTCGGGCACGAAGCTGCGTTCGGTCGGCTGGCCGGGTGGACAGTTCCACGGATCATGCCAGACCCGAACCTGGCCGGGTCCGAAGTAGCCGGGACCGCGCACATTCTCCATGGCGCCGCCGGTGCCGTGCAACCGATACCAGTTGCTGTGGCCCGGAATGCGGATGCCGAACAGCCGGAACACCGCGTCGTTGTCCATGCGGCACAGAAGCACCGAACCCGGATCGTTGACCCGCACCTCCTGCGGCCCCAGTTCGGGAGCCGGAATGGACAGCGCATTGACCGCCACCGGCCAAGTGTCGGTAATCGCCATCAGCGGCCCCAGGGCATGGGTACAGTAGTAGGTTGACGGCAGCCAGTTGCGCCAGTGGCCGCGTGCCGGAGCCAACCGCAGCATCGTTTCCGGCGGCATCGGATGGTTGTACTCGGCTTCGGCATAGAGGACGCGGCCGATCTCCCCCGATGCGTACAGTTCGGTCATGGCCTGGTTGAAGTCCGTGTAGGCGGAGTTCTCCCCCATCATGTAGATGCGCCCGGTTTCCTCCACCGCCTCGCACAGTGCCACCCCCTCCGCCATGGTGGCGTTGGCCGTGATCTCGCTCAGGACATGAAAGCCGGCCCTCAGGGCTCTGATGGCCAAGGGGGCGTGGGCGTCGAAGTAGGTGGCGATGACTACGGCGTCCATGTCCTGCGCCAGGAGTTCGGCCTCGTTCGTCAGGTGCAGAACTCCTTCGGGCAGGTCCAGGTTCGCTAGGCGGCGTTCGCTTGCATCGCAGACCGCCACCAGTTCAAGCCCCATGTCGAGGCGGGCGGCGCGGAGATAGGCGGCCCCGCGTCCGGCACCCACCACACCGATGCGAACCGCTTGCTTGGTCATGTGTCGTTTCCGCGCTGTCTGGCGCCCACTTCGAGTCAACCGTCCCTGAAAACATACTCGATGACGCGGATCGCCTCGAACTCCCAGTCCGCTGCCACCCGGTACCTATTCTCCAAGGCGCGGATTACCAGTCTCTCGGGATCGGTGTACCAATCGTGCGAATAGACAAGGAACAAGCGCTCCCGGCCAATGAGCCGCTCATGCATGTACGGCAGGTGGGCACGGGTCATCTTGGGTTCCGCCACATCGCCGGAGAACACCGGTTCGGGCAGGGGCATCTGCTCGATTGCAGGTGCTTCCGCTACGGTGGCGTAGTGGTAGGCAAAAGGTAGTTGGCCCCAGTTTGCGTGGAACAGGACCACTTCACCTTCCCCGGCCCGGGTGGCAACAAGGACTGCCGCATCCCGCCAACCTTCCCGTTCGCCATCCCGGTAGTAGCCGGCCAGAGCAGCCACCTGCCCCATGCACAGGAGCAGGATCGCTGCAATTTGCAGTGGAGCCTTCAACCTGTGCGCTAGGCGTTGCCACATGTTGCCCGGATCGGGTCGGGTGCCGGCACCGGTTTTGAGTCCGCAGATCCCCACGGCCGCGGCCATGAGCAGCGGCAGATGGATCCAGTTCAGGGAGCGGATGTGCCAAATGGGCTTTACGATCTCCGCAGCCGAAGCCATCAGGGGCGGTACCAGGAAGAGGCCCAGCAGCAGAAACCCGGTCACCGGCGACCGGCGCAGGTGCCAGACGCCGAGACCGGCCAAGCCGAGGAGAAGGCCGAATCCCACAAGCTGCAGCACGGGCGCATCCAGCCAGTTGAACCCTGTCAGCCGCAGATAGGTCCAGGCCACGGTCTCCACAGTCAGGGGCTGAACCCAGAATTCCCCGACAATACGGGCCGTCTGGGTCCAAAACGCCGGAGCCCAGGGCAGCCACATCAGGAACGCCAGACCCAGGGCGGTGACCCAGTTGAACGTGAACCCCCTGGCGTTGAGGGCAGGATATTGCGGAAACTTATGGCCGCGGCGCGCCATCCAGCGCCAGGCCAGCACCGGGAGCGTGAGAGCCACGGCAAGAAACGGACCACCGGTGTTGTGGGTATAGGACGCGCCGGCGAGGCACACGGCGAAGCCAAGCCAGAACCCGCGCGCGGAGTCCATGGCCTCCCGTCGCAACAGGTTCACCATGCAGACCAGGGCGCCGCATACCCAGAGCGTGAGCAGGGCGTACATGCGGGCCTCCTGCCCAATTTCCACCTGCATGGGCGCCAGGGCCAGCAGCAGGGCCGCCACAAACGCGGTGCGGCGGCGGCTGAGCTGCATAACCGCAATGTAGTAGACCGGCACGGTCAGGGTTCCCGCCAGCACGGACGGCATGCGCAGAGCCGTCAGGGATGTCCCCAGGAAGGTCGTCCAGATGTCCAGAACCTGGTAGTAGAGGGGCGGATGCATGTCCCACCGCCTCAGGAACAGCCACAGGTCGGCCGGTGAATTGCGGGCCGTGATCTTCAGACTGATCGCTTCGTCCAGCCACAGGGAGTGCCCCCCCAGCAAAACCAGGCGGGTCAGCAGCGCGACCGCGGTCACGATCAGGACCTGAACCAACACCTGGGTCACCTGCTGGACATAGTGTCGGCTGTAGGCTGGGCCTTGCATGCCTCTCCGGCGCTGTTTCAATCTCGTTGATATGGTGGCGGTCGCACAAACGGCGAGGGTTCCTACAATGGTGTTGTCATGACAACCAAAGAGGACCCTCGCCGTGGACTTCATCCTAGCGCCTGCCAACCCCGAACGCCAACGGGCCCTGCCCGACGATCCGGGTGCCTGCCCCCATTGCGGGGCCTGCGCCTGGCGGCGCAACGGCACCTATCCCCGCCACCTGGTCGTCCTCGGCCGCCTGTGCGTCCAGCGCTGGCAGTGCAAGGCCTGTTTGGGCAGTGCCTCGCCTCTGCCGCCCGACGTGACCGCCCACCAGCGGCCGCAGACCTTCCGCGAGCTGGTGGCCGACCTGTATGTGCACTGTGTCAGTTTGCGGGGCCTGTCCCGCCTCCTGGCCCTGCTGGGCTGCGGCGTGGGCGCGGCCA
>JAAXGZ010000148.1 GCA_012271135.1 Caldilineales bacterium
AGCGCCGGGCGGCGGGCCCGCCGCCCATGCGGGGAAAGCCTCCTGCCCTCACCGTGCGGATCATTCCCGGTTTGCCGATGGTTCCTGTCTGCACGGTTCTCCGGGCGGCTTCGAACTCGGGGAAGAACCGAACCACGTGGGCCACAAACAGAGGTACCTGCCGCTCTGTACAGACGGCAAGGATCTCTTCGCACTGGACCACGGTTCGGGCCAGGGGTTTTTCGCACACAACGGCCTTTCCGGCCCGTGCGGCCGCCATGATCGGCTCCGGGTGGGCTGTAACGTTGGTGCAGACATCCACAATGTCGGACGCGGCCAGCAGATCCTCCAGGGAATCAAACGCTAGGCCGCCCCAGCGTTCCGCCGCCGCTACGGCGGCTTCCGGCACGACATCGTGCCATCCCGCCAGTTCCACCGGCAGCCGCGCCCACGCGGCCGCATGGATACGGGAGATGCTGCCTGCCCCAACGATGCCTACTCTGCGCATGGGTGTGCCTGATGGAGGTTGCGGTTCCGATGTCGTCCCGGATGCCGACGCCCAGGGCCGAAGCGTAGGCTGGGGGTGATGTGCGGCGGAAATGCCGCGGGCGCAACGGGTTCTATGGTGGTCCGAATCAGCCTTTGAGGCCCGTCATGGCCACGCCTTCGATGAAGTTGCGCTGCATCAGCAGGAAGACGAACAGCACCGGCAAGAACATGACCGCGGCCCCGGCCATTTGCAGGTGGGTCTGGGAGATGTACTGCTCGGTGAAGCGGGACATGGCGATGGGCAGTGTCCACTTCTGCTTGCTGTTGATGATGATCAGCGGCCAGAGGAAGTCGTCCCAGGCGGCCAGAAAGGTGAAGATCGTGAGCGCGGCAATGGCCGGCTTGCTGAGGGGCAGCATGATGCGCGCGTAGATGTAGGGCTCGGAGGCGCCGTCGATGCGCGCAGCCTCCAGCAGGGACTTGGGCACACTCAGCATGAACTGGCGCATGAGGAAGATGCCGAACGGGGTTACGATGGCCGGCACAATCATGCCCCAGTAGGTGTTCACCAGGCCCATCCTAGCCATCATGATGAACAGGGGGATCATGATCACCTGGAACGGGATCATGAGGGTGGACAGGATCACGATGAAGATGACGGTGCGGCCGGGAAACTCGTAGCGGGCAAAGGCAAACCCGGCCATCGTGCTGGTGAGCAGCTGGCACGTGGTAATCGTGAGGGCCACGAAGGCGCTGTTCAGGGAGAAGCGCCAGAAGCCGATGTTGAACCAGACTTCGCTGAAGTTGCCGACGGTGTACTTGGTGGGGGCGAACCAGACCGGCGGGACCTTGATGACCTCGGACAGGGGCATCAGGGACGCGGACAGCATCCAGCCGAGGGGAAGCAGCATCCAGACGCCGCCAATCAGCAGCACAAGCAGACCGATGCCCTTGCCCAGCAATTGCGTGCGGCCGTTGGCCGGAGAGGCTTGCGTCGGGGCTGTTGCGGTCATGGCGAGGCTAGCCGTATTCGAACTCGCGCTGGGTGACCCTGAGCTGAATCAGGGTGATGACCAGGATTAGGGCAAACAACACGAAGGCCAGGGCGGCGCCGAACCCCAGATCGTTGTAGCGGAAGGCCGTGGCATAGATGTGGTAAACCATCACCCGTGTCGAGTCGATGGGGCCGCCGGCCTCGCCCTGCCGTGTGGTCATGATGACGGCCGGCGTGAACACCTGCAGCGAGCCGATGACCCCCGTCACCGTGATGAAGACGATGGTCGGGTTCAGCAGCGGGAAGGTGATGTTCTGGAAGCGGGCCCAGCGGCTGGCGCCGTCGATTTGGGCGGCCTCATAGAACTCGCGGGGGATGCTCTGCAGGCCGGCCAGGAAGATCACCATGCTGAATCCGAGGCCTTTCCAGATGGCCACGAGCATGATGGCGGGGAGCGCCCAGGTCGGCGAGGCCAGCCACTTGGGCCCTTCGATACCGAAAAACCCCAGGACGTTGTTCACCAGCCCATAGTGGGGCTCGAACATCCAAATCCAGACAAAGGAGACCGCTACCCAAGAGGTAATGACCGGAATGAAGTAGACCGTGCGCAAGGCGGTGCGCAGGGGGAGCCGGTCCTGGTTCATGATCAATGCCAGTACCAGCGCGAGGCTCATGCCGACCGGCACGACTCCGACGGTGTAGACCAGTGTGTTGCGCAGGCTTTTGCGCGTCAGGGCATCCTCAATGACCTCCGCATAGTTCGCGAGACCAATCCAGGGGAAATCGCGCGGGATCAGGCTCCAGTCGTGCAGGCTGATCCAAAGCGCAAACAGGATGGGAAACACGACCAACACCAGCAGAAAGAAGAAGGCCGGGCCCAAAAAGGTATAGGCCCAGAGATATTCCCGCAGCTGCAGGCGCGAAACCCCTCTTTTCATGGTCGGGTTGGTGATATGGGTTGGAAGAATGCGGCCGCCGCGGCGGACGGGTATGACACCGGGACGGGTTTACCCGCCCCGGTGCCTGCCAAAGCGTCCGTCAACTGACCGTGTTGGCGGCGATGACGTCGTTCAGGTTGGCCACCATGGTGTTGAAGGAGGCGGCCGGATCCTCGCCGCCAATCACGACGCGGTCGCGGCCGTCGCCCAGTTCCTTGACCCATTCGGCCCAGCCGACCCATTCCCAGGGCGTGGCGTACTCGAGGGAGTCGAGGCAGACCTCGGCGTTGCTGTCGGGACGGAACATCGGATCCGCGCCTAGGCCCTGGAAGCTGGGCAGGTCGCCCGCCACATCATTCCAGATGATCTGGGCATCGCGGTTGGTGCAGTAGTGCACCCAGTTCCAGCCGGCCTCGGAGTCGGGCACCCACTTGCCGACGACCCACATCCAATGCGAACCGGCGGTGTAGAGGTCCTGGCCGACCGACCGGGTTGGGAAAGGCACGATGGAATAGGCCATGTCCGGCGCCTGTGCCAGCAGGGAGCCGCGCGTTACCGGATGACCGATCTGCATAGCCGCCCGTCCCAGAGCGAACCGGTTCTGGCCGCTGAGGAAGGAATCGTCGTCCGAGGAACCGGACAGGTCGCAGAACCACGCGAAGGTTTCCAGAATCTCCGGATAGTCGGGCCACACCAGCTGGTTGGTGGACTCGTCCACCCAGGCCTGTCCGTCCCGTTCCCGCTGCAGGAACTGCTGATACAGGATGGTCTGGAAGGCACTGTAGTAGCCCGTGTGGACGCCAATGCGGTCATCGTCCCCGCCCTCGAGCTTGGTGAGCAGGGCGGCCTGGTTGTACATGTCGGCCAAGTCGGCATACGGCGCCTTGGGATCGAGTCCGGCCTCTTCGTAGATGGCGTCGTTGCGGTACATGACCAGGGTCTGCACGTCCAGGGGCAGGCCATAGTACTCGCCTCCCCGCTGGCCGCGCTGCACGGTCCAGGGCAGGTAGCTCTCTTCAATCTCACCCGAGGTGATCACGGAATCCGAGACAGGCAGCAGGTTGTCGCCGGCAATGTACTGCTCGACCAGTCCCATCGGAATCTGGAAGACGTCGGGTGCGGAACCCTCTCCGCCGGCGATGCCGGCAGCCAGTTTGCCCCAGTACTCCGCCCAGGGAATGGACTGGAAGTCGATGGTGACGTCGGGGTTGGCCTCCTCGAACTGGGCCTTGAATTCCTCCACCGCCGCGGCGCGGCCGGTGGAATGGTGCTGCCAGTGGCTCAGGGTGACGCCTTCCGCCATCATCGCGCCTTCACCGCCGGGCTCCGGCAAGGCGCAGGCCGCCAGGATCGTGGCGGCACTCATCGTGCCCGAAAGCACCAGGAAGCGGCGCCGACTCAATGTGTTTCCGTTCATTTCACAAACTCCTTGGACAGGGATGGTAAGACCGTAAGGGGCTGGGGATCGCACTGGAGGGCGGCCAGCCGAGCGGTTTCAGGTTTGATTGGCGGTGCGCACCGGACGGGCGGCGACGGCCCAGGGATAGGGCGGGTCGTCATGATGCAGCGAGCGGTAGGTGGGGATCCAGACCCAGCGGTCCGCGCCGGATGCGTTCTCGTGGCTGGCGTGGAGGGTTAGGTCGTGAAAGACAATGGCACCGCCCACGGGCAGGGGCGCGGTCACGGCCTCCGCCTCCAGCGCGTCCTGGTCGCCCATCCGATGATTGAATCCGTGCCCGTCGTCCACAGTGGCGTGCCCAATCTCGGCCCGGTGGGAGCCGGGGATCAGTTTCAGGCAGCCATTGACCACCGTTGCCTCATCCAGCGCGACCCAGAGCGAGATCTTGTGGCTGCCCACCCAGTAGGGATGATCCTGATGCCACGGGCTGCCGAAGTCCGTGTCGTGGTCCTTGAAGACGGCCTTGTCGCTCAGGAACTCGATATCCGGTCCGAGGATCGGTTCCAGTACATCCAGGATGCGGTGGTCCGCCACCCATTCCCGGTACATGGGGCTGCGGGAAGCCAGACCGACATGCACGCCGGCGTTGAAGATGACGGCCCTGTCATCCCCGCTCTCGGCTTGCCGTTCGCGCGCGACCTCGTCCAGGATGGCCTGCATTTCCGTCTTGAGGCGAGCCGCCTCGTTCGCGGTGAACAGGTCGGGGACGATCAGGAAGCCGTCCCGCTCGAACGTCACTGCGAGGGTCTCGGTGACTACTGTCATGTGCTTTTGCCCGGCCCGGAAGAGCCGCTTGACTTTAGTGTTTGGTCGGAGGCCCGATCATACCATTGACGGGGACGGGAGTGGTCGACGGATGCTCTCTATCTTGTTATGAATATATATTCCATTGTTGGATTGATATTGCACTTCCTTCGCTTCTTTCCTCGGGCCATCCCGATTGGCTCTCGGACGTGCGCCTTGATCCTGTTTGCCATGGTGCTCGCGGGGCACTGTTTCACTTTCGTTGAAAGCGGTTCAGTTGGACATATACGGCTTCCTTTCCCTTGAAGCCGGCCGACCACCAAGACCGTGCAAAAGGAGCCGTTCATGTCCGCCTGAACGGTTTTCAACGAAAGTGAAACAGTGCCGCTCGCGGCCTGTGCAGGCGGGGCGATCCCCGAGGTGGACGGTCCTTGGCCCCGCTTGGATCCCGCACCCGCGGGGCCGGCAACCGGTACGGTTGCGCGCCTGCCGAAGGAATGGACCTTTTACAGTCAGCTCCCGGAGGTGTTCGGTGTGCCGGTGCTTCGTCCGTCCGGCGGCACGGAGTGGGAGGTGACCGGCCGCTGGACCGCCGCGGCGGCCGACCTGTCCGGCCGCCTTCGTCATTGTACACCCGTGCGGCATCGCAGACAGTAACCGGAAGTGCCAGGAAATGGCAGGTTACAGTGAACAGCAACTGTGTTGACTTGTCAACTAATACTACAGTTGTACTTGAAGCAGTTT
>JAAXGZ010000027.1 GCA_012271135.1 Caldilineales bacterium
ACGTCGAGTGCGGAGACCGGCTCGTCGAGGACGATCAACTGAGGATTCAGCGCCAAGGCCCTTGCGATGCCGATGCGCTGCCGCTGGCCGCCGCTGAAGGCATGAGGATAGCGGTTCAGGTACTCCGGCCGCAGTCCCACCACGCGCAGCAGATCGGACACCCGTTCCTCCAGTTCGTCGCCGGAGGCCACGCCGTTGACCAGCAGCGGCTCGCCCACGTTCTGCAGGAGGTTCATGCGGGGGTTGAGCGAAGAATAGGGATCCTGGAAGACCATCTGCATGTCCTTGCGCAGGTCCTTGACCTCCGCCGAGGACAGTTCGGCGATGTTGAGGTTGTCCTCCTCGCTGCGCCGAAACCAGATTTCACCGTCCGTCACGTCGTAGGCGCGCATGATGACGCGGCCTGTGGTGGTCTTGCCACAGCCGCTTTCTCCGACCAGGCCCAAGGTCTCGCCGGGCCGGATGTAGAAGCTGACCCCGTCGACGGCCTTGACGTGGCCGACCGTCTTGGACAGGAGGCCGCGCTTGATGGGAAAGTGTTTCCTGAGGTCCTTGACGTCCAGCAGCACCTCCTGGGAACCTCTGACAGAGGAGTTTGGACTGCTGCTCACGCGCGAATCTCCGTTGGCTACCGGGTCTCGAACCGGTCTAGAACAACCGATTGACGGCATACGACAGGCTGATCAGAGCCAGGAGAGGCGCTCCGACCCTGACGATGCGCTGCCAGAACAGCCCGCGGGCGGCCCCGTTGCGCAAATAGCCTTCAATCAGGAATACAAATACGATCCAGCCAATTCCCAGCACATAGACGGACCACTGGCCGATGGACCGCAGCCGCCACGGATTAACCATGCGGCCGATCAGGATGTCCTCCACCACGTTGCGCTGAAGCAGAAACACCAACACCAGGGCCAGCGCGAAGAGAACAAGCCAGCCGCCGTACACCAGCAACACCTGTTGCCAGTTGGACTTCATCATATTGGAAACCGGAAACTGCGACCCGGCAGCGTTGCGAACGCCTCGGGCGAAACCGTCGGCAATTCTAGGGTGCGGCGCGTGCCGAGTCAACAATTCCACAACCTTTGGGGCATTGGACATTTCGCCGTTTTCGCCGCACCATGCATGGTACCGAAACCGCGAGTCTGGCCCTGTGAAGAACAACACTGTTTTTACAGACAGGACAACCCATCGGGCGGTGCACATGCAGTCAGCGGGAACACCGACGGACGATGACCTCGAACTTCGCAGTCGGATACTCAACGAAGCGGTTGAGGAAGTCCGCGCCCGCAACAGGGGCTTCCCCGCGGCGGACAGCCTGCCGCGCGAAACGTTGTACGACCGGGATCGTGCCCGCAGGGAAGTCCGGGAGGCGGATGCCGCAGAACCCTCCGGGCAGGTCCGGGGATAATCGCCGGACGAATCGTTGATGCCGGCATTCCGATGTGCGCGGCCGGCGAAGGTCCGGATAAGTCCGACAAACTGTACTCGGACCGTCGCCTGTTGAATGCCGAGGACCCAACCGGTGTGACGCATGCGGTGCACAAGCCCCGCTGCCAGGCAGTACAGCCCGGTTCCGAATGCAGCACCGCCACAGCCCTATAATTCGCCGACTTAGCGATTTGTTCGGCACGCTGTGCCTGCCCTGCCCATGACACGCCAGTGCGACATCCTGATCATCGGCGCGGGCATCGTCGGCGTATGCTCGGCCTGGTATCTGACCCAGGCGGGATACCGTCCCCTGGTGATTGACCGGGGCGAGGTGGCCGGCGGCTCCTCCCACGCCAACGCCGGCCTGCTGGTCCCCAGTTCCTGGACACCCATGGCCGCCGGCAACGGCATCGAGCAGTTGCTCGAAAAATGGCAGGATCCCGAGGCCTCGATCTACCTGCCGGCCTCCGGCGATCCCCACCTGTCCGATTGGCGGCGACGGTTGCGCGCGGCCGCCGAACCCATCCAGTGGCTCAAGACCACGGCCGTGCTGCACAGGTTGGCCGGGCGCAGCGTGGAGCTGTACCGGGAACTGCACCGGGAGCTGTCCTTGCAGGACCACTTCCGCATGGATGGTTCCCTGAACGTATTCTCCACGCAGGCTGGCTTCCGGCAGGGTGCAACCCAGGCCCTGCGGCACCGGAGCATGGGCGGCATTGCGGCCCTGCTCGACCGGTCCGGTGTCCGCCACTATCTGCCTCAGGCCGCGGACAAGATTGTGGGGGCCGTCCTGTTCCCGGAGGATGGACGCCTGTCGCCCAAGGCCTTCGTCCAAAGCCTGGCGCATGAAGCCGGCCAACACGGCGCCGAGTTCTGGTCGCATGTGACCGTGACCGGCATCGGGGGGATTGACGATGGCCAGATCACATCCGTGACCACGAGCACGGAGGACATCGAGTTCGATGTCGCGGTACTGGCAGCCGGTGCCTGGTCCGGCGCGCTGGGCAGGGACTGGGGCCTGAACGTGCCGGTCGTACCCGGGCGGGGTTACAGCTACACCATGGCACGACCCGAGGGCTTTCCGGACTTCGGGGTCCAGTTGATCGATGAGGGCGTGGCCGTAAACCCGATGGGAGAGCGGCTGCGAATCGCCGGCCGGGTGGAATTCACGGGCATGGACGACCGCGTGGACGGGATGCGTGCAGCCCAAGTTGCGCGCGCCAGTCGTGACCTACTGGGTCTGGACCCTCGCCCCGAGGACGGACAGCCTTGGATGGGTTTCCGACCCATGACCCCGGACGGCCTGCCCATTGTCGACTGGAGCATAAAGTACGAGAACCTGTTGCTGGCCTGCGGCCACAACAAGATTGGAATGACTCTGGGCCCGGCCACCGGCGAACTGGTGGCACGCCGGATCACGGGTACCCCGGCCGGCCCGGACGATGCCGCCTTGGCGCTGAACCGCTTTGCATAACCGGAGCCGGAGCGGGGCCGTCGTGTTAAACCATGGGCCGCGCCGTGTGGGCCCGGCGGCGTGTCAGCGGGAGACTGCCACCCGGCTGTTCGGCTGCAGGGACTGACCGCCGATCAGGGACGCGGTGCCATCCGGCCAACGAACTTCCAAGGCCAGAATTTCGCTGCCCTCGGGCAGTCCGAAGTGCAACGCGGGACTGCGGCCGGACAGGTACCCGCTGGCAGCCTGCACCTGCCGCCGATAGACACCTGTGGAGGTCTGCAGACGCACCTCTGCACCCAAGGCGCGTGTGTTGCCGCTCCCGACCTGGCTCAAGTACACCACTAGGGACTGCCCGGAGCACAACTGGTTCTCGAAAATGCGAGCCGGGGCTCGCAGGTTGTTGATCAACGCGTCCAGGTCGCCGTCACCGTCCAGATCGGCCAGCCCCATGCCGCGGCCGCCGGCCGTGCTATTCAGGTTCCAGGTCGGTTCCGGTACGAAGCGGCGGCCGGCCTCGTTGCGGTAGGCCTGGTTTTCCTCGACCAACTCGTCGTTGGGCAGGTGGGAGAACAACTCTTGGGCGGTCATGCCGTTGACGATGTACAAATCCAGGAAGCCGTCCTGATCCAGATCGCCGAACTGGGCCGACCAGCTCCAGCCGCTGTAGGGAATGCCCCATTCGGGGGCCCTGTCAACCCAGCCACCGTCGCCAGTCCGGATCTGCAGCACGTTGGCCATGGCCTGGGGCGCATGGGCGGGATCGGGCGGCGGCATCGTCTGCAGAACAGGCTCCCATTGGCGCATGATCCCCGATTCTTCGGAGTAGGGATGCATGTCCGCAGCAAAGAGTTCCAGCGAACCGTCGTTGTCGATGTCGTCCGCATCGAAGCTCATCGTGCTGAACGTGGTCCTGGCAAAGGGAGCAGCCGACCGCCAGTGGCCGTCGGCGGTGGCCAGCAGGAGGAGGTCCTGCGTGTCGAAATCGTTGCCGACCAGGATGTCAAGCAGGCCGTCGCCGTCCGCGTCCAGCAGGTGCAGGGCCAGCGCCTGGGCTTGGGAGGCAAGCCGCTCGGCCTCAAAGTACCCATCGTCGGTCTGCGTGTAGACGAACACGCCGCCCAGGTTGCTGGCGTCCAGCGCCCGGCGGCCGATTTGCTTTTCCATGGAGGCGTCGTAGGAACCGGTGACGAGGTCCAAGTCACCGTCCCGGTCCAAATCGGCCCACTGCATGGAGTAGGCATAGCCTTCCACGCCAGGCAGGCGTGCGGGCCGCTGGTCGGTTGGGAACGGAAGCTCGGCACCCGTGCCGCCGGCGTTGTGCCACACCAGCACGCTGCCGCTGCGACTGGTTGCGGTGATGTCCAGCCAAGTATCACCGTCCACGTCCACCAGGGCCACTGCACGCAGGCTGCCGTCGAACAGCACCTGCGGCCGGAACTCCATGCCGCCCTGGTTCCAGAAGATATGGTTGGGGCCTAGGAGATTGGCGAGCACGAAATCCTCGTCGCCGTCGTTGTCCAGATCTCCGATGGCCAGCCCCGCACCATTGCTGGCGAAGTAGGTCACCCGCTCAAAGGTGGTGCCTGTGACGTGGGGCAGTTCGTGCTCGATAAAGGAGCCGCTGCAGGGAGCGTGCACCGACAGGGGCCGCATGTCAACCCGGACCGCCACCGGCGACACAACGCAGGCGGCCAGGGGCAGCGACAGGATGACACAAAGACAGAACGCCAGACATAGCCGTCGCGCTGAACCGACGGGATTGCCGTCCACTGCAGCCTCCTAGCCTTTCAGACCGGTCAGGGAAATGCCTTCGATGAAGGTACGCTGCGCCAGAAAGAAGGTGGCGATGATCGGCAGCGCCACGATCGTGCTCACGGCCATCAGATAGGGAATGCCGTTGCTGAAGTTGCCGATGTCGTTGGCCCGTTGCCTCAGTTGTTCAATGCCCAGAGCCAACGGGTAGCGTGTTTCGTCCCGCAGGTAGATCAGGGGCCCCAGGTAGTCGTTCCAGGCCCAGATGAAGCGGAACAGCGCCACCACCGCCAGGGCCGGCTTGGTCAGCGGCAGAATGATGCGGAACAGGATGCCGAATTCCGAGGTGCCGTCAATGCGGGCGGCATCCGAGAGTTCCTCCGGCAGCGTCATGAAAAACTGCCGCAGCAGAAAGATGATGTACGGGTGCCCGAACAGGGCCGGCACGACCAGCGGCCGATAGGTGTCCAGCCAACCCAACCACTTGAAGGTGATGAACAGGGGCACCATGGTGACCGCCCAGGGCAGCATCATGGTCATCACCACGAACCAGAAGAGCACATCCCGGCCGGGCCAGCGAATGCGCGAGAAGCCATAGGCCACGATGGTCGACGACAGGACCGTGAACAGCACGGCGGGGACCGTGTAGAGCACGATCGAGTTGAACGCGTAGCGGGTAAAGGGCAGAACCTGCCAGCCTTCGATGAAGTTGCGCGGATGCACGGGCATCGGCAGCAGGATCGGCGGAATCGTGTAGATCTGCGGGTCGATCTTCAGTGCCGAACTGACCATCCAGTACAGGGGAAAGGCAAAGCTGATCGTCAGGGGAATCAGGATGGCGTACTTGACCAGGGTCACGGCCGCGCCCTGCAGGCGAACCTGGACGGAGCTCGGGGGCCGGGTGGGCGAGGCGGCGCGGATCACTTGTCGCCTCCGTAATAAACCCAGCGGGCCGAGGAGCGGAAGATGACAAGGGTGAAGGCCACGATGATCAGGAACAGGATCCAGGCCATCGCGGAGGCCTTGCCCATGCGCAGGAACCGGAACGCATTGCGGTAGAGGTGCACCAGATAGAACTCGGTGGAGTTCATGGGGCCGCCCTCTGTCAGCAGCCACGGGATGGTGAACTCCTGGAAGGCGGTGATGAAGCCCATGATCAGGTTGAACAGGATGATGGGCGACGTCAGCGGAATTGTGACATTGAGGAACTTGCGCCAGCCGCCGGCGCCGTCCACGGTCGCGGCCTCGTACAGGGAGCGGGGCACGTCCTGCAGGGCAGCCAGGAAAATGACCACGGCCGCACCCTGCGCCCAGATCGCCACGAGAATCAGGGACGGCTTGGCCCAGGCCGGGTTGGACAGGAACGGAATGATGGGCAGGCCGAACGAACGCAGGACGCCGTTGACGGCGCCGTACTGCACATTCATCAGGAACTGCCAGACCATGGCCGAAGCCACGGCCGGCACGATGGCGGGCACGTAGATCACGGTCCGGAAAAAGGACCGGGCCACAATGCGGGAATTCAACAGGTTGGCGATCAAAAAGGCAGCGACAACCCCTAGGGGCACACTGAAACCCACGTAGTAGATCGTGTTGTACATCACGTTCCAAAAGTGGGGGTCCGTGGTGAACAGCGTCGTGTAGTTCTCGACGCCCAGGAACACCGGCGGCCGCAACAGGTCGTAGCGGGTCAGGCTGTAGTACACGGACGCCAGCAGTGGATAGACCGTGAACAGCAGGAAACCCAGAATCCAAGGCGAGACAAACAGCAGTCCCAGACGCAGGTTGCGCCATTCGCGGGGCGTATAGCGGGATGGTTTGGCGGTGACAGCGGCCATCTGGATGCCCGGGGCCACGGTGGAGACGGGCAGCGACAGGGGCGGGACAACGAGTGTGGCGTCCCCGCCCCTGCTCAGGGTTGGAAAGTCAGGACAGGCCCTGGGCCTCCCATTCATTCTCGGCGCGCGTCTGCAGTTCCGCCACCGCCTCCTCGGCGGTGATCAGGTCGCGGTAGACCTGCTCGCGCAACTCCCAGAGCTGGGTGTTAACGTACCAGTGGAGGGGCGAGCGGCGCCCGACCAGCCAGTCGGTCACGTCGTTGATGCCGTCAATATAGAAGCGCAGGCCGGGATAGGCGTCCGCATCGATGGTGGGCAGCCAGGATTCAATGCCCATGATCCAGCCGACCTCCTCGAAGATGATCTGGCAGGCTTCATGGTTGTGCAGGAATTCGGACACCTTGAACATCCCTTCGGGGTTCTGGCCGTCCCTGAAGATCTGCACCATGTGGGGACCGGTGGCCATGATCCGGTGGCCTTCGCGGAAGGCTGGCACGGGCGCCCAGGTGGCCCGGTTGTGCACCGCGACCTCGGGCTGCTGGATGGTGGTCTCGCCCGCGTGCCAGTAGCCCTCGATGATCATCGACTGCGCCTCGGCATTGAAGGCGCCACCCCACCCGCCCTGGCCCTCCACGGACCGGAAGCCGGCGAAGTTGTCGGGACCGATGTGCCGGAAGAACTCGGCCTGCAATTCGATGCCCTGGACGAGCAGCTCGTGGTTCAGGTCGATTGCCTGCGTTTCGTCGTTCCACCACTGATGGCCGTAGGACAGGGAGATGAAGTCCGGCTCGCCGGCCATGGCGTCGATCGGATCGAGGCCAATGCGGGTCACGTTGCCGCCGTCGTCGAACTTGGACAGGGCCTTGTGCCACTCGAAGACACCTTCCCAGGTCAGGGGCGGATTGTCCGGATCCAGGCCCGCCTCCTCGACGTGCTGGGCGTTGTAGTTGAGGCCGTACCACAGGAACGATTCGATGGACGGCACCCCAATCAGGTTGCCGTCGTAGAACCCGCCCTGCCAGACGGCATCCACCACATCGTCGGGATCAATCACGTCGCTGCCGTCCACCCAGTCGTTGCAGGCAAAAACCACGCCGCGCGTCCAGAGGTTGGGATAGTCCATGTTGGAGCCGCCGTCGGGCGGATCGCCGGCCGCCAGAGCGGTCAGGGTGGCTTCCGTGTTGGTGCTGCCCCGGAAGTCCAGGATGGTGTCCCCGCCCATGTGGTCCCGGAAACTCTCCAGGCCGGAAATCGTCTCCACGGCCGGATCCAGGTTGCCCCAGCCATACCACCAGGTCACAACTGCGGGTTCGGCAGCCGCGGCTGCGTCGTCGCTCCCAGTTGCGGCCGGTGCCGCACACGCGGCCAATGCCGCAGCACCCATGGCAAAGCCCGTTGAACGCAGGAAAGCGCGACGGCCTACTAATCGCTCGGCCATTCGGAATACCTCCAAAATCTATTATTCAGTTGGGTTCACGCGTCTATACGATACAGGATCACGACGTTGATAGGCCCTTCCGGACTGCAGCCAGCGCTTTGGGTTCCACCACAGTCCTGTTTGCCGGGCCAGTCCGCGGGGTGACCACACTTGCCGATGCGAACCGCAGGAGTTCCCGCACGACCAGTACCCGAACCGCCTCTTGGGACACCGCCGGTTAATGCCGCCTTGTAATATAGGATTCTCATTGGTACCGTCATCCAGACAGGTCTCCAGCCCTCTCGCGCCTCTCCCAAGATGTCCCCGTACGTCCGCGGGTTCCACTTGATGCCATGAACGAAACAGACAATCTGGCCGGTCTCGTCCTGCAAGGCCTGACCGCCTTGGAGAACGGTCTCAGTTCACTGTTGCTCACCAGCGAGGATCAGTCGCGCCCGGACGAGGACCGCACGGTGCGTCTGCAGGCCATCATCTCGGAGATTGACAGCTACTACGGCCACGATTCCCGTACGTTCCTCCTGGCCCACTGGACCCTCCAGCTGCACCTGCTCCTGCAAACCCGCGCCTGCGAGCCGACCCTTGAGACCACGCTGTGCGACCTGGAGCGCCTCAGGGAACTGGCCGAATTCTTCAGTCTGCGGGATGTGGCGGACGAAATCCAGAACCTGACCGACCAAGTCGGTGCAGTTCCCGCCGGCATCGCCCCGTTCGCGTCCGCCAGCGGCGGATTTGCCAACCTGCAGGATCTAACCACGGCCACGCTGCAGGCCATCGACGAACGCATGGAAGTGCTGGGCGGCACCGCCTTCCGCGAGGCCGTAGCCACGGAGGTCGAGCTGCTGGAGACCCTGGCCAGCGAGGAGCTGGTCGGACGCTACATCCTGGATGCCAGTCAGGATCGCATGCGCTATTGCATCTGTCTCGCCACCATGGTGATGGTGATCCGCGAACTGCAGCGCATGGGGGAGACAGGGTCCGCGACAGCGGAGACGGCGGATGCCCAACGACTGGCGCAATTGGGAGAACTGGTGGGCATTACGCCGGTGAACGCGCGGCGCAACCCACTGCCCAGGCACCGGGACGACGGTCCCGCCCCCGAGCGGGAGGCCGCGGATGCCCGGACGCCGGCCGCGGCCGGGCCGGCGGCGGACGAGGAGCAGGCGACGGTTCTCTTCCCGGACAGCGAACCGGCCGAACCCGTCAAGCGCCGCCCCGCGGTCGACGAGGACGGCGACGATCTGACGGTCGATGTAGCTTCCAGGCACCTGCCCGAACCCCCGCCGCCCGAACCCGAGTGGGAACCGGAGCCGCTGCCGGAGGACGATGCCACCGGAACGGAACCGAGCACCGAGCCTGCCATGGAGCCGGAGGCAGCGGCCGCTTCTCCCGCGCCGGAGGGGCCGGAGACGGAAGACCCGGACGCGGAGATTGCGGAGGCCTTGGCGGAGACGGAAGCGCCCGGGCAGGGCCTGGGCCAAATGCTGCTCATGGTGCTCATGGTCCTGGTGGGGGTCGGCATCGTGGCCTTGGTCGTGGTGCGTCCGGCCTGGCTTGACAACCTGACCAGCCAGGGAGGCTTCGGCAACGCCCAGGCCATCACGCCGAAGCCGGAGGAAAGCATGGCGACGATCGTGCCCACCGCCACTGAAACCCCGGTGCAGGCCGTGGAGGAAGCCGCGGAACCGACACCGGTTCCGCCCACGCCCCACCCCACGCCGGTGGAGGGCTATGTGTTCCTGGCGACTGCCGCCCGGGTGTACCTGTGGCCCGATGTCGCAGCGGAGATCGTGGATCCGCCGCGGGAGGCGGACAGCGGCGTGGTCCTGGTTAGGCGGGTGGCGGACGGCGATCAGATCTGGCTGCAGATGGAGGACACTTTCTTCATCCTGGCCGAGACCGTGGCCAATCCGGAGATCGTGGATCAACTGCCATTGATCGACAAGACGGACATCCCCGACATTCCGGTCGAGTACCTCCAAACGTCGGCACCGGCGGATGAGCCGGTGGCCGACACGGGCGATCAAACCCCGGCGGAGCCGACACCCGAACCTATACCCGACGACCGGACCGCCATTGTGGAGGATGTCGACGTGCGCATCGGCCCCGGCGCCGACTTCGAGTCCCGCGGCATCCTGCCGGCCGGGCGCGAGGTGAGCCTGCTCGGAACCAGCACCGACGGCTCGTGGTCCCTCATGGACGACTTCCACTGGATCCCGTCCGCGGCCATCGCCAACATTCCGGACGGCCTGCCGGTCCTGCGGCACCCGACCACCATCACCAACGCCAATCTCCGGGATGCCCCCGACAGCGGGTCCGCACAGCGGGGCTTCCTGGGGCCGGGCACGGCCCTGTTGCTCGACGGCTGGACCCTGGGTTCCAATCCGGACGGGGTCTGGTACCACTTGGTCTCCGGGGAGTGGATTTGGGGCGATTTGGTCCAGGACGCCTACGCCAGCCTGCCCGAGCGACCCTACGTGCCGGACGGGCAGTAGGCGACGGTTCCGTTCGCCGGTGAGCCGGCGAGCCTTGTTTCTTGGGGAGACCTATTCATCCGATATGACCAGCGCGCAGAAATCCGGTCCCAGAGTCGTCGTTGTGGGGGCCGGCAGCCTCTTCTTCGGACGCCAGGCCATCTGGCAGATGGTCCACTCGCCCCACCTGCAGCGCGGGACGCTGGTGCTGGTGGACACCGACGAGGAGCGGCTGTCCAAACTGGTCCGGCTGGCGGAAATGGTGCGCGATGCCAATGCCGTATCCCTGGGGGTGGAAGGCCACACGGACTGGGTGCCGGCCCTGCCGGAAGCGGACTTCGTGGTCCTTAGCTTTGCCAACCAGACCGTCAAGTACCGCGGCATCGACTGCGCCATTTCCGAGAAGTACGGCGTGCGCATGTGCTCCGGGGACACCATCGGCCCCGGCGGCATCTTCCGCGCCCTGCGCGAGTTCCCACGCATCCTGGAATGTGCCGCCGACGTTGAGCGCCTGTGTCCGGATGCGTGGATCATCAACTACATCAACCCCTCGACGGTGCACGGCATTGGCCTGATGCGCTATGCCCCCGGCATCAAGAGCTTCGCCCTCTGCGACAGCCTGCATATGCCGCACATCAAGGTGCGACTGGCCGGCATGGCGGGCATCGAGGCCGCGGTCGGAGGCGAACTGACCGAGGAGCTGGACCGGGACTTCGACATGCGCATCGCCGGTGTGAACCACTTCACCTGGCTGCTCCGGGCGGAGTGGCAGGGCACCGACGTGTCGGATACCATCGCGGCGTCCCTGCGGGCCGGCGCCGCCTATGAGGATCCCACGGTGGAGGGCGAAGCCAAGGGCTGGCTGAACAAAACCATCGGGGCGGAACTGTACGACGTCTTCGACCGGGTGCCGGTCTGCGTTTCCCACACCAAGGAATACGTGCCCTACTACCAGCAGGCCGGCCGGTCCGGCAACGGCACGCCGCCCCTGGCCATCTGGGACACGGAGACCCGGTACGATCGGCACGAGGCCATGTGGCACCAGATCGACAGCTTCTTGGAAGGCACGATCCCGATCGAGGACTACACCACGCTGCTGGGCCCGGACCATGCCACGGACATCATCGAAAACATGGTCGGCGGCCTGGGCCGGCCCTTTTTCGTCAACTGCGCCAACCGCGGCGCCGTCACCAACATGGCGGACGACGCCTTCCTGGAGCTGCTGTGCGACATCGGCATGGACGGCCCCGTGCCGCGGCCGGTCGGCAAGATGCCGCGCGGGCTGCTGGGCCAGCAGCAGTTGATCCTGGACACCCATGAACTAACCGCCGAGGCCATCGCGCGGGACGATCGCAATCTGTTGCGGCGAGCCATGCTGACCGATCCCATCGTCAATTCGATTGCCGACGCGGATGCCATCCTGGCCGAACTGCTGGAGCTGGAGCGGGATGCCATTCCTGCCGGCTGGCAGGCCTGACAAACCCTTCACCCCCTTTTTGACCAGTCCAAACCCCTTCCCGGAATCCCCTGCATGTCCGACTACCGCATTTCCGCCGCCGATCGCGAGACCCTGTCCCATGTCTCCACGGCCACCCTGACCGCCTCCCTGATCAAGCGCGGCATCAAGCGCTGCTTCATGCAAGGGGTCCATCCGATCAAACCTGGCCTGACCATGGCCGGCCACGCCTTCACCCTGCGCTACATCCCGACCCGACAGGACCTGGTGGACCGGCGCTACGACAATTCCACCAACGTGCAGCGCCTGGCCATGGAAGCCATCGGTCCCGATCAGGTGCTGGTGGTGGATGCCCGCCAGGTGATCGCGACCGGCACCATGGGCGACATCCTGGCCCACCGCATCCGGGAACGGGGCTGCGTGGGGGTGGTCACGGACGGCTCCCTGCGCGACACGCCGGCCCTCCGGGCCATGGACTTCCCCATCTACCTGGGCGGTGCCGCGGCCACGCCTTCCCATACCCATCATCATCCGGTGGACATGAACGTCCCGGTGGGGTGCGGCGACGTTGCCGTCATGCCGGACGACCTGATCGTGGGCGACAGCGAGGGCGTGGTGGTGATCCCCATTGCCATGGCCCGCGAAGTCATCGACGAGGCGGCGGAACAGGAAGAGTTGGAGAACTGGGTGGTCGAACAGGTGAAGACCGGACGGCCTCTGCAGGGCCTCTACCCGCCCAACGAGGAGACCAGGGCCCAGTTCGAAGCCTGGCGCAGCCGCCAGTAGCCGCCGGGGTTGGGACGGCCCCTCTCCGGCTTCAGGCAACCACCCGCTTCCCGTTCAGGACAAGGACCCCCTGACATGCTCAGCCAACGGTTCGGTGTTGTCCGGTTGGAGCATCTGCTGCAACCCCGACAGGATTGGCACCCCTTTCCCCGTGTCGACGAACGGTCCGCCTGGAACGGCATTCCCGCCGGGTTGCGACGGTCCCTGATCGAGGCCGGCGAGGACCGGCTGGACTTCGCCTGGCCCCACCTGCCGGCCACGCGGTTCCTGGACTTCGCCCGGATGGGCAACCGCTCCCGCTACCAGGACTTAAGCTATGTCCGGCGCGACGCCCTGGCCGATCTGGTGTTGGCTGAATGCGCCGAAGGGCAGGGCCGTTTCCTGGACGACTGCGTCAACGGCATCTGGGCCCTTTGCGAGGAAACCTACTGGGGCGTGCCGGCCCACATCGGGGTCCAGCGGGCCGGCTCCGGCCTGCCGGATGTGGAGGAACCGACCGTCGACCTGTTCGCGGCCGAGACCGGCGCGCTGCTGGCCTGGACGCTGTACCTGCTGCACGAGCGGCTGGACACCGTCTCCCCGCTGGTGCGCCGACGCATCGAATTGGAAATCCGGCGGCGGATTCTGGATGTGCTCAAGGTACGCATCGATTTCTTCTGGATGGGCTGGCTGGGCGGCCGGCGCGTCAACAACTGGAATCCGTGGATCTGCTCCAACTGGCTGACCTGTATTCTGGCCATTGAGGACGATCCGGAGACCAGGGCGGAGGATGTCTTTCGGGTCCTGCGCACCGTCGACAACTTCATCGACACCTATCCCCGGGACGGCGGCTGCGATGAGGGCCCCAACTACTGGGGCCGGGCCGGAGCCTCCCTCTTTGAAAACCTCGAGCTCCTGTACGTGGCCACCGACGGTGCCGTCGACGTGTTCGGGGAACCCCTGATTGGGGAGATTGGTCGCTTCCTGCACCGGGCCCACATCGCCGATAGCTACTACCTGAACTTCGCGGACGCCTCCGCCCTCGTCGAACCCGAAGCCCTCCTGGTACACGCTTACGGCAGCCGCATCAAGGACGCGGACATGCAGGCCCTTGCCCTGTGGCTGGCCAATCGTCAGGGGATTGGGCGGCCTGGTCTGCATGCCCAAGGCCAGGTGAGCAGCCGCGGTTCCAGCCTGGGCCGGTCACTGATGGCCATCTTTGCCCTGGACAAGGTGTTGGAGCGGCCGGGACAAGCCCCCTTGCCGCGCGACGTCTGGCTTTCCGACATCGAGGTCATGACAGCCCGGGATGCTGCTGGTTCCCAGGATGGTTTCTACGTGGCCATCAAGGGCGGCCACAACGAAGAAAGCCACAACCACAACGACATCGGCAACTTTGTCGTCTACCTGGACGGCCGGCCGCTGCTGGTGGATGCCGGGGTTGAGAACTACACCGCCAAGACATTCAGTGCCCAGCGCTATGACATCTGGACGATGCAGTCCGACTACCACACCCTGCTACCAACCATCGACGGACGCCAGCAACAACCCGGCGAGCAGCATGGGGCCAGCCAAGTGGAGTACACGGCCGACGAGAACACGGCGCGCCTGGCACTGGAGATCGCCGGTGCCTGGGACGAGGACGCAGGTCTGGACAGCTGGCACCGCACCCTGACCCTGCACCGGGGAGAGTGCGTCAAGGTCGAGGACCGGTGGCGGTTCAACACCGCGCCCGGCTCCCTGCAGTTGAGCCTCCTGACCCCGGGCCGCGTGGAACTGGACGCGGGCATCGTCCGCATCTCCGCCCGGAACTACAAGGACGACCGCACTTCGGCGGAGGGAACCGTGGAGTTCAATGCCGGCCGGTTGGCGGCCTCCGTGGAAACAGTGCCGATAACCGATCAGGTGCGGATGGGACCCTGCTGGGGCACCGAACTGTACCGGGTCGTCTTCACGCTGGACCAGCCTTCCCGGGAAGGCTCGCTTGCCTACCGCATTGGCCGTTGAGTCGGTCACCTGCCCGACCCCACCGGGCACTGCCACCATGTCCACACTCCACTTTCCCAAACTGTCCCGGTTCGACCGCGCGGCGGAGCCGGTCACTGTTTCCATCCCATTCCGGGAAGGAGTCCTGCCGGAACCCCACCACCTTTGGATGCGGGACGGAGACGCAAACCTGCCCTGCCAGACGCGGGCCCTGGGACGATGGCCGGACGGCAGCGTGCGCTGGGCCCTGGTCCACATGCAGGTCGACCTGCCGGGCAACCGGTCCCATACGCTGGCGTTTGGTGTCGATCCGAGCCTGGCACCTTCCACCGCCCCTTACCATGAGCACGGCGTCCTCTCATTCGCGATTCCGGAAGGACAGTCCCTTTCCCTGACGGATCTGACCGTAAACGGCAGGCCCTTCCCGCTGCCCCTGGACAATCTCTTCAGGCTGCGCCTGGAGGATGGCCCCGAACTGCAACCGGTGGTGGAACGCGTTGAGGAAGTGGAGAGCGGACCGCTGCGCTGGATCCTGCGTCTGTTCGGACGCCACACCGGATTGGACGCGGACTTGCAGCCGGCCTTCCACGGGCAGGTGACGGTCCATCGGGGCAAGCCTTGGCTCGAATTGGAGCACCAGTTCATCCACAACGGCGACGCCCCGGAGACGCGGCTGGCCTCCCTGTCCCTGGACATTGCCCCGGTCACGCCTCCGGACCAGGTGGCCGTGTCCCTGGGCGAGGGCTACTACGCCACCCGGATTGAGCAGTCGGATGCCTGCGTCGAAATGGAGATCGATGCGGAAACGCTCCTGTACCAGTCCAACGAGCACTTCTCGGAGTCGTTCTACGGGGACTTCTGGGTCGACTGGCGCACCGATGGTTGCGGCCTGGCCGTCTCCCACTACCGGGCCCATCAGCACTATCCCAAGGGCCTGCGCGCCGCCGCCGAGGGCATCCGGGCCGATCTCTACCCCGCTTCGGCCGAGCCGGCCCGCATCCTGCAGGGCATGGGCAAGACCCACCGTCTGCTGCTGCAGTTTCATGACGGCTCGACGGACCTGGAGACGCTCAGCGTCCGCAGCCTCCAGTTCCAACTGCCGGACGTACCCTCCCTGCCCCGCAGCTGGTATCGGGAGCACAACCCTTGGGGTCTGGACTTCTTCCCGGAGAAGGTGCCAGGCCGTCTCGTGTCCCGCTTCAACGACCTGCACCAGGGTCGTCCGGCCGCCCTCGGCATGCTGCACTTCGGGGATGCGCCGGACTCCGGCTACACGAATCAGGGGCGCGGGCGCGGCGAGTCGGTCTGGGTCAACAACGAATATGATCGTCCCCACATGAGCCTGCTGTTCCACGGCCTGACCGGGCAGCGGCACCTCCTGGACTCGTCACTTGTCTGCGCCCGTCACTGGCTGGACATCGACTTCTGCCACCACCATCCCGATCCCCTGATTGACGGGGGTTTGAAGATCCACACGGCCCATCACGGCACGGGCGGGGTAATTCCGTCCCACGAGTGGACCGAGGGCCTGCTCGACTACTGGTGCCTGACCGGCCGCGCGGAAGGCCTGGAGGCGGCCGAGTCGATCGGCCGCAACATCATGCGGCATATGGAACTGACCAGGATGCGCACGCCCGGCGCCGCGGCCGTGCGCGAAGGCGGATGGGCGCTGCGCGCCATGATCGGCCTGCACCTGGCCACCGGCGGCGAGACCTGGCGGGCGGAGGCCGAGCGCCTGACCCGCATGTTCCTCGACTGGCACGATGAGTTCGGCGCCCTGCTGGCTCCCTACACCAGCCATACCATGCCGCGCGTGCCGTTCATGATCTCGATCACGGTCAACTCCCTGGCCCGGTTCCGCCTGATCGAGGCCAATGAACGGGTGGATCGGCTCATCGTGTCCGTGGTGGACGACCTGGTGGAACACACGCTGGGTCCCGACGGCATTACCTTCTACAAGGAACTGCCGAGCCTCAACCACACGGCACCCACGCCCCACTTCCTGGAAGCACTCACGCACGCCTTCCATGTCACCGGCGACCGGACCTACCTGAAGATCGCGGCGCGGCAGTTTGCCGCCCTAACGGCCAATCCCGTCAACGGGCGGGGCGGGGCCAAGTTCGTGGATTCGGGCGGAGCCGTGGTGGCCGGCACCGGCGGCGGACGGTCGTTCGCCGACTCCTATTCATCCGTCATCCTGTTCGCCGCGGCCGCCGCCAAGGAAGGTCTCCTCGACTGGTACGAGTACCCTTATGCGGACACCGTGTTGTCATCGGCATCCCGAGATCGGCCGGGCTAGAATCGCGATCTCAACAACCCACAGGATTTCCCGAACGCCATGAAGATTCTGGTTGCCGGCGCGGCCGGCCAAGTGGGCTGTCGCCTGGTGCGCCAGCTGCTCGACCACAACCACGAAGTGCGGGGCACGGTGCTCCCGGACGATCCGTGCCTGGACCGGCTGGACGGCCTCGACATCGAGCTGGCCCAGGGCGACCTGACCGACGAAGCCTTCGTCAACAGTGCCATGGACGGCGTGGACCGGGTGGTGCACACCGCCAACTTCGTCGGGCCGCAGTTCGACAACAACCTGCAGATCAACCGCCTCATCGCCCGCGTCTGCGGCGAACGCGCCGACCAGCTCGAGCGCCTGGTCTACGTGAGCTCCTCCGGCGTCTTCCCGAACAACGGCGAGAAGTTCGCCTGCGCCTACCATCCGGTCGACGAGGAGCACCCCCGCCATCCCGACGGCGAGTACTCCCTGTCCAAGCAGATCGGCGAGGAGTTCGTGAACATGGCGGCCGACTACACCGGCCTGCGCACCGTGATCGTGCGTCCCAGCCATGTGCAATCCGGCACGGCCATCCTCAGCCAATTCACGGCCGAGCGCGCGGTCCAGATTCTCAAGATCGGACAGGCCAGCCCCCGCGGCGAGCTGTACATGGCCGACGGCACCGAGCTGTGGCACGACGTGGAGGCGCAGGCAGCCTACCCCGACCAGCCCTGCAGCGTCCGGGACGGCGAAGGCCGCTCCTGGCTATACCAGCCCAACGACGCCCGCGACATCGCCCACATGCTGGTCTGCGCCGTGGAGGAGGATGCCGCCGTGGGCGAAAGCTTCAACTGCGGAGCCCCAACCCCCTTCTACCACACCCATGCCGCGCCGCTGCTGGCGGAACTCACCGGCCAAACGGCCCTGGAAGTCCAGGTTCCGGTGTGGTACCGGTACGACCATGCCATCGGCAAGGCCAAGCGCCTGATCAACTACTGGCCCCGCGGCACGGTGGAAGCCATGTTCGAGTCCGCCCTGCGGGTGCGGGACGAAGGCTGGATTGACTACACCTGGGAATAGCGCCGGCCCTGCCAACCGGTCGCGTTCGTCTGCACAGGAGATTCACATGCAGTACATCATGTTCACCAAGCACCTCGAGGGGCTGGACCTGGACGCAATCATCGCCACCCTCCAACGAGTGGGGGTCCAGGGAGCCGACCTCTGCGTGCGACCCGGCTATCCGGTCACGCCGGAGAACGCGGCGACCGCCCTGCCCGATGCCATGCGCCGGTTCAGGGACGCCGGGCTGGACATTCCGCTGGTGACGACACCGACCAACTTCCAGACCCCCGACAACCCCGACGCGGAGAGCCTGTTCGCAGCCTGCGGCGCGGCCGGAGTCAGATACATCAAGCTGGGTTACTGGCACTGGTCTCCCGAGGAACACTACTGGGACACCATGGCCCGGGTCAACGACTGGCTGCAGGGGTTTGCCGAGCTCGCAAGCCGCCACGGCGTGACGGCTGTGGTCCACAACCACTCCGGACGCTCGCTGGGCCTCAACGGCAGCGCGGCCATGCAAATCGTGCGCGACTTCGATCCGGCGCACGTGGCGCTCTTCGCCGATGCGGGCCACTTGTCCATCTGCGGCGAACCGATCGATATGGCCTTGGACATCATGCGGTCCCACCTCCGGGTCTGTGCCTTCAAGGACCTGGTCCACACGACGGTCCAGCGCAACGGCCGCGCCATGCCGGCCACGCGTTGCGTGCGCATGGGCGAAGGCCTGGTCGACTGGCAATCCACCGTTGAGGCACTCGAAGCCATGGACTTCTCCGGTCCGGTCAGCTTCCACAGCGAATACGCCGGCGAACCGGTACCCACCGTGATTGACCTGGCCGCCTGCGATGTGCGTTTCATCAACGCCTTGCGGGCCGGCGACTGACGCGTTCCCAACCAATTCCCAGGCAGGACAGCCCCATGACCAACCCACTTCGCGCGGCCTTCATCGGAGCCGGCCCCCGCAGCCGCAGCGCCCACTATCCGAACGTAGCTCGCCTGGCCGACGTGACCATGGACAGCGTCTGCGAACTGGACGAGGAACGCCTCGACATGGTGGTGGAACAGTACGGGTTCCCCTCTGTGTACACCCACCACAAGGAAATGCTGGAGAGCGCGAACCCGGATGTTGTCTACTGCGTCATGAACGAGCAGTGGGCGCTGGGTCCGGTGCTGGACTGCATCCGCGCCGGCAAACACGTCTTCATCGAAAAACCGCCCGGCGCCAATGTGGACGAGGTACGGCAGATCCGGGACGCGGCAGTGGCCAACAACGTGTGGGTCCAAGTCGGGTTCCAGCGCCGGCACGCGGCCGTGGTCCGCGAGTCCATGGCCCGCACACAGGCCGGCGGACCAGTGTCAATGGCCGTTGGAATCTTCCACAAGCAGCTGCTGGGCGAAGCCGCCGGCGGCTTCACGACCACTCTCTGGAACGACATCTGCCACATCGTGGACATGGTCCGTTTCATGGCCGGGGGCGAACCGGCCGAGGTCCATGCCCACCGATCCAAGTTCGGCAGCCCCCACTGGAATGTCTACGGGGCGTTGATTCGGTTCGACAACGATGCCACGGGCATCATCGAGGCCACGCGGGCCTCGGGTGGCCGCACCTTGGGGGGCCAGCTCCATGCGGCCACCGTCGGCTGCTACTTTGACATTCCCTCCCGACTGGCGCTGTTCACCAACGACGGGCAAAGGGACAACCTGAACGGCTGGGACCTGGCTGGTGTGGAGCAGTCCGATTCCGCAGCCTATGACGGCACGCTGGACATGCACCGGCACTTCGTCGACTGCATCCGCAGCAACACCCAGCCGTTGACGGATATCCGCGACACCGTGCACTCCATGGAACTGGTGGCTGCCATCGAAGGCGAGGAATGACGCTGCCGGTTTGCCTGTCCCGTACCGGTTCGGACCGGGCCACGGCCTACGATCCCAGTTGCAAGCTGCTGCGACGCGGCGACGACCTGGTGATGGGCTGGCTGGACAGCCCGGAGCAGGAAGGCGGCCCGGCCCGCATCATGCTGGGTACCGCCAATCCGGCTACCGGCCAGTCCCGAGGTTCCGTCTGTCTGGCGGAAGGCATTGACAACCATTGCGGTCCGGCCCTGGCCCTGGATCCCGACCAGCGGCTGCACCTTATGTCCGGTGCCCACCACGGGGCTTTTGTCCACCGCTGGACCGACTCGTCCGACCTTCTGGATCCGGCCGCCTGGTCAGCGCCCCAGCCAGTGGGTGAACGTGCCTCCTATCCGGCTCTGGTCAGCGACGTGGACGGAACCCTCCACCTGACTTGCCGCGAGTCCAGACCGGATCGCTGGATCCTGGTCTACCGAAACATGCGGCGGGGCCGCCTTTGGAGTCAGCCCGTGACGTTGGCGGTGAACCCGGAGCCCGGCTACTGCAACTGGATGCATTCCTTTACGGCAACCGGGGACGGGATCCTGCACCTCTTCCTGCAGTTCCACTACGCGGCGTCCGGCTCGGCCGCGGACTGCACGACCTACTCCGCAGTGCGACTGGTATCCAGTGACGGTGGGAATACTTGGCTGCAGGAGGACGGATCACCGGTCACGGAGCCGGTGACCGCGGAGAGTGCCCAGGCCTTCTGCACGTCCCCGCAGGGTGGTATGCGCCTCAACAGTGCGGTTCTGGACTGTCACGACCGGCCCTGGGTGCATGTGGTGCACCCGGACAACCCCGCCGGCTACCTGTACGAGTTCACCGAGACAGAGCCGGTAGAGCACCTGCCGGGCGGGGAAATGGCTGCCTACGACCTGCGCGGCGGCTGTGCCATGGACATGGCCTTCAACTCCGACAACCGCCTGTTTCTCGCCTTTGCCGCCAACCCAGACAAGACCGTGACCCCTTGGTTTGATCCCAGCCACGAGGTACATGTGGCCCTCATCGACCCAGACCACATGGACGCAACCCGGGTAAATCTATTTGCCCACCCGGAAGACTTGGTGTCAGGCTGGCTGCCACAGGTGGAGGACCGGCTGCCAAACAATCGCCATGCACGCGTGTCCGAGCCATATGTCATGTGGACACGGGGCAACAACCTGGGCGGCATCGGCGGCAACAACGCCAACAACCTGAGGACCGAAGTTTGGCTCGACCGGTTGAGGCGGAACATGGCCTGATGAACGGACCCGAGAGCGGGAGCAGGTCCAGTCCTTTGTCGATAGGTTGCAGTCCTACAGCTCCAATCTCCGGTTGCCACTCGGGCATGCTGAATTCACCGATCCAGCGCACGTAGTCAACGCTTGGCCTTGCCACCTCAGTGAACCTTCGGCCGGTAGTCCACAGTCCACAACTCACACCCAAGGCTTTGGGTCAGTACTCAATCACGGGAGCGAAGACCTCGGCCAGCTATTGGGGCATCTCAGGTTCGTTGCGTTCCCCTATAACCGCACCATCCCTTGGCTACTTAACCTCCACAGAAACCAATCGTCACACTCCATCGATCGCCTAGTGTGAGGATACCTCAACCTCAACCAGATGTACTTTGGTCGAAATCGTTGAGTTGACACCGCTGTCCTTGGCGAGGACCTCGTTGTGGAAGTTGATGGCTTCACTAAGGGACATCCCGGGTTCTGGAACGGGCTCGCCCGGTTCTATCAGAAACTCGATGTGGAGCGTAAGCGCTTCCTGGATCATCTCCAGCATTTCGTCCCAAGTCTTACCAGTACTGATACATCCCGGAACTTCCGATGCGTACGCGGCATAGTTGTTCGAGGTCTGTTCAACCACGACAGGATACGTAAGCTTCGCTGTGCCTTCCCGCGGAGACCCGCCTGCTCCTGAATGCTATTTCCAAGTACCCTTTTGGCAGGCCATCCCGCAGATGGCCCGGAATCGTGACCGTGCCAGACTTGTGCGGGTGGCAAAACCGCCGATGGCTTCTCAAGCATATAGTTTCCAAAATATAGCGTGTTTGGGATACCCCAACCGCTCCCGGGCGTATCCGGCCATTAACGCTTTCCAACACAGGCCTGTACATGGAAATGGAGCGAACCCATCGGATCTGCCACACCCGTTTCCGGATTGAATTCGATAGCCGTGATGCCAACCAACATTTGGAGCTGATCTGCTGCCGAGCTCATACCGAAACCCGCTCTTGCCTGCTTTCCACATCGGGCCGGATGTTACGACACAGAATACACACACTAAGGCTTGCATGCATAAACGCGCATGTAGTCGATTTCCATGCGCTGTGGCCATACGTCAGGATCGATGCCCTTGGTGGCAGCCCAGTTTCCGCCCACGGCAATGGACAGAATCATATGGAAGGGATGATCGAAGGGCCAGTGTCTCTGATCCGCAGAGGAATTCTGCAGCCGTTCATTTTCGAATGTGTAGTAGTGGGTATCGTCTACATGGATTTTGATGGCGGATTCGGTCCATTCCATCGCGTAACGATGGAATTCCGAGCTGGCATCCGGTATCTGGCGCGTTTTGACCTTATGATTTCCAATCCTGTGGTTGTAGGCCTCTGTATGCACCGTAGCATGGATTATGCCCGGTTTAAAACCTACAAATTCCATAATGTCGATTTCACCGCTGCCTGGCCAACTGCCGTAGGGATTGGAATTCGAAACCATCCAGATTGCGGCCTGGAGACCCCGGCCCTCGGGCAGTCGGGCCGATAGCTCATACCACCCATAAGTCCATGCCTGGTGGGATGTAAGCCTGGCCGTCGTGTATTCCCTGCCTCCATACCCCTCCTTGTGGACTTCAATGATGAGACGGCCGTCCTCGACGCGGGCGTTGGCTTCCCGGTTGGCCGTCGTGTAATACAGAGCGTCGGGATACCAGCGGTTTTGTCTCTGATCAAACCACCACCGGGTGGAATTGGGTAAACCGTCTTCTTCAAATTCGTCAGACCACACCAGGGGGCAGGATACGTCCTGGGCCGCAGGAGCAGGGGATGTGGGCTCCGGTGTCGGTGCAGCAGCCGCTACGGCGAGGAGATCCACTTGGTGCTGTTCCGCCCAGTCCGTGAGCGAGGCATGGATCCACAGGCGTTCCTCGCTGCCTGTCGGATCCGCGATTTGCAACCAGTCCCCTACGTCGTTCAGAGCTTGGACCAACAACGCATCGCCTCTCCGTACCTGCATTCGGACCGGGAAGTCGAGGCCCGGCCCGGCCCGCACGTTAACGACGGTTCCCGTGACGCGCACCGTTACGGAGACAGGCGTTGGCGGTACCGGAACGGAATCCGGCAGGGGAGGCGGGGTGTCCTTGACGGACAGGTCAACCAGGCTCTGGGTAACCAGATCGGTATGGTCTGCATGCATCCAGAGCATCTGCCCTTCATGGACAACTTGAATCCAATCTCCATCGGAGCTGCGACCTTGAACCCTGAGAAGAGTTCCCTGCGATACCTGGAATGCGATGGGATGCCGTGGACCGGGACCCTCCCTCAGGTTGGCTGTTGGGATCCTGACCGCTACATCCAGATCCTCTGATGCCGGAACCGGGACCAGATCAGTGCAGGCTGCCGCCAGGGTTGCCAGCAGGCACAAGGCAACCGATACCAACAGTTGTGAGCGGTAGGATTTCTGCAGGGTGGTGTGCTCATCTGCAGCCCACAGTGCATCTTTTGGTTTGCTCCAGGAATGGAACAAGTGGAACCTCTCATTGTTACGGCTCCAGCCAGCCTCGGTGCCGTTGGGACTGCCGTTAAACGAAACAGGGTTGTCATCAGCGTCGGTCATGATACCTGCCTTGTTATGAAGATGCCCGGCTCCGCCGGCTTGAGCAGTGCTGCGCGCATCTCCGATTCCTCCTGTGCCATCAGCCAAGTGATGAGGCCGGCAGATTATTGGCCCGGATGTCACCCTCGACGTTGGTCAGACCTTCCGGCGGGACGGCCTCCAGCAGGGCCTGGGTGTGATCTGAGATAACCGCTTGCTGCACTTCGGTGGACAGTTCCCTAGTGGAGTAACTTTGCGACTTTGCGGAGCGTAACATGGGTTGTTGCCGCTGGCGGATGCACCGACGTACGACGGGCTTCACCCTTCATTCGCTGCATGTGCTCGGCCGGCAGATCGAGCAGCACGGAGTCAGTTGCCAGGAGGTCAATGCGGTCGGCAAGGTGCTGGGCGGACATTGTGGGACTGGTGTCCGGAATCAAGCGGAACAGAGACAGGTAACGCAGGCACGGTAGCTTGTAGTATATCCCTGCCTCTACCCGGTCGGCCAACAGGGCGAACAGCCGTCAGGCAACCAAGACGGGAAGATGGCTGAACGATAGCCTGCAAGCAGAAATGGAACCTGCCAAGGATACAATCGAGCTGTCCGACAAGGAAACCTGATGCGGATTTCACTATTCTGGATAACTGATAATATGCTGCTGTCCCTGATCCACACAGAAATAAATCGTAGCACAGTCTGCAGCACACAAGGCTGCAAACAGATCCCTGTCCGCGGTGAGCGTGTACGTTCGCGGATTCCGGGAAAGTAGGAACAGGCTCACATCTGCCACACCAAGTTGGGGCAACCGGGGATCTTGGAGTATCGCAATGGAGTATTCCTGACAGGGCTCAAGGGTCCCAGCGATTTCGGCCAATGCCAGCCGCTGGTTCCAACTCTTGATTAGATTGGTGCTTTCCGCCAGGCAGTACAGCGAGAGCAACACCCTGTGCGCTCTCTTCGATAGGGATTCGAGGCTTTCCAACTGTTCAGGGGTGTAGTTGCTTGCCAAGCTGTCCTTCAGGGCCAACGATGCAGCCGACGAGGTCGTTCGTAGAACCAGGAAAGGACCAGCAACACCAACGGACCAGTGTCAGGTATCAGCCGATTGGGCAACCGCATAGGGATTGGGAACGGGCTGGACGCCTTGGGCTATCCCTGAGACCTTGTCAACCGTGACTTTGTAGTAAGTCCGACGACCGCCGAGCAACTGAGACAAGGTGTGGCCCGGGCCACCCTCAGGCTGAAAGGACACGGTGCTCAGGAGTACCAGCCAGCAGTCGCGGCGCTCTTCCCAACCTTCAAGCGAGTAATTTTTGTGTCCTTCTGGATCGAATGTCTCCCGGAGGGCCGCCTTTGCAACTTCAAACGCCTTCGTGTGACCCATTTCAGGATACGTCTGGTTGGCAGACCAAGAACAGGCATCCTACCCCATCCAGCGGGGATGGCCCGGGGATCGCGGCTACCTTCAGGCCACAATGCGGGACACCGACATCTCGGACGAACAGGCTCGGTGCCGGACCATTGGTGAACCCAGACAGGCACTGGCATTCTGAAGCGGGGCCTCCCAAGACCTGCGGTGCAAGTATCAGGCCGGGAGGTAGCCCGGCGACGGCATACGACGCGGCATGCAGCAGCACCGGAAACATGGCCGGTCGTTTCCTGCGATGCCACCGCTTGCACCGCATCTCCCGAAATCCGCTGCGGCTTCGCCCTACAGCAACTCCCGCCAAGAGGGGCTCGTGTACCAGCCCACCGCGGCCTTCAGCTTGGTGGCGCTGATGAACGACTGGTGGTTGTCCAGCCGACCGGTGACGGGCAGCAGGTCGGGCCGGAAGGTTTCGACCAGGTCCCTGGACCCTTCCAGGGCCGTGGTGTCGTCCGCGTTCAGGAAATAGACATCGTGCGGAGGCAGATCCTGGCTGGCTTCCATCAACTGACAGTGCGCGGTGGCCACGTCCTCGCTCGCCACGTAGCACCAGAGATAGTCCTGCCAGCCGTTGACCGGCTTGACGGTGCGTGCCAGTTCTGCCCTTCGCTCCGGCGGAAAAATCCCGCAGATGCGGGTCACGTACGTGTGGACGCCGAACGCCCGGGTATAGGATGCCAGCATCTCCTCGCCCGCCAGCTTCGAGTAGCTGTAAGTGTCCTCGACATGGGTGGGATGCGATTCATCGATCGGCAGGTTTTGGATTGGGAAGGGAGTGTCGCTGATACGAAACCCGTGTCCCAGGGCACAGTTGCTGCCGGCCATGACCACCGTGCCCACCTTGGCTTCGACCACGGCCTGCATCAGGTAGTAGGTGCCCAGCATGTTGGTCTTGAAAGTGGCATCGAAGGACTGCCGGCTCTGTCTGCGCAAGGCCGGATGGTCGGTCGGATTGGGACGCGCGCCCAGGTGCTGCACGGCCTCCACATCCCACACGGCCTTGAGGCAGTCGTCGTAGTTTCCCAAGTCACCCTGAATCCACTCCAGATCGCCGTAGTCGTCGGAGGGCTTGGAACGGGAGAAGAGCACCGGTTCATGGCCGCGCTTCAGTAGTTCTTGGAAGACAAAACTGCCCAGTCGTCCCGATGCGCCGGTTACCAGCACCTTCATGCAGCTTTTCCTTTGGGTTGGGGTTGGACAGGGGAGCCGGCCCGGACCACACGGAACCTCCGTACCCAAGGCAACGCCTTGGTCCCTCGGACCGACCGGCCTGACGAGAGGTGGAGGATCGGGATTCGGACAGGGATGCCGGAACGGATACACGGACCGGACCCTGCCGGATTATAGACTTGCCGGCGGTTCACGCGGTCGGCCTTGGTCCCGAAACCCGCGGGGCCAAACCCGCGGATTGGACAACGGCTCCCTTGCGTCGGCACAGGGCCTCCACCAGCGCCCGCGCCAGACTCTTGCGGTTGATGCTTTCGGTCGCGTAGTCCACTGGCTGGGCCGATGGGCCGACACAGGCGGGGCAGCCGGTGACACAGCCGCAACACTGAATCAGCTGGGCCGCTTCGCCCAGCAACTGATCATGGAGGCCGAAGAGGGTTTCGCCATAGCCGAGGCCGCCTTCAAACCGCTCGTGGATGAAGAGCGTGGCCAAGTGGGGCTGGAAGCAGGCGGGATCCTTCACCGGCTTCAGCTTGGTGCCTCCGGCTTGGACCAGGACATCGTGCACGGACAGGTCGCCCGGATCGCACATCAGGTGGAGCGGTGCGATGCGACTCAGCCGACCGTTTGGACAGTGGAATGTGTTTGTATCGGCAAGTCCAGTTGCCGCGTATACTGTGAATCACATTTCCTGTGAGGATGGCCAATGAAAAATATTACGGTATCGGTTGACGAAAAAACCCATAGGATGGCTCGCATTCGCGCCGCGGAACTCGACACGTCGGTTTCGGCTCTGGTGCGACAATACCTGCGCGATCTCGTTAGTGGTGGCATGACTGCCCCCGCCAACGGCGTGTCAGAGGCGGCAACAGGGGTCGAAGAACTCGGGATCTACCGGCAGCGGGGGGTGGCCGCGGACGTTGGCACTCGAACGGTAAGCATCCCGGAACGGATGACCCGCCAGGAGGCTCAGCGACTCCGGATTCGCATGTACGAAGTCCTGGACGAGATTTGGGCAACCCATCCCGGGTTCCGGGCGGTGGACAATCTCAGTCGCGAGGACATCTATGGCCATGGCAGGGCAAGGACCGAAACTGCAGGGTTCCCAGCAAACCCCTCGGATGACGAAGGAGACGAAGGAAGTATTTAGCTGTGACACGGTTTGTTGACACCAACATCCTTCTTTATGCGATCAGCCGGGCTCCCGAAGAGGCGCGCAAGCGCGCCGTTGCCCTTGATCTGCTTGCGGCTGATGACCTGGCACTTTCGGTGCAGGTGTTCCAAGAATTTTACTATCGTGCGACACGCCCCAAGTTTGGACAATCGCTGAGACCCGACTACGCCATCAATTTTCTTGAGACATTGACAAGATTCCCTGTACAGGACATGACGGTGGGCATCTTTGAGACCGCCGTGGCAATCAGTCGACGTTTCCAGCTGTCGTATTGGGATAGCGCAATATTGGCGGCGGCCCGTGCTCTTGGGTGCGATGCGGTCTACTCGGAAGACTTGAGCAGCCAGCAGGACTACGATGATCTATGGGTGATAAATCCCTTTCGGGAAGATACGGCAGCCAGATGACCACCGCCCCCGAGCGCGGCTTGGAAAGCGGCAGCGTCAACCCTCCAGCAATGTCCGAAGCACCGTCGCTGATGCTGCAAACGCCCCCCCCCGATCACCGCTGCGGCTCCGCGCTTCAGCAGCTCTTGGAAGACAAACCGGCCCAGTCGTCCCGATGCGCCGGTTACCAGCACCTTCATGCAGTTTTTCCTTTGGGTTGGACAGGGGAGCCAGCCCGGACCACACGAAACCTCCGTACCTAAGGCAACGCCTTGGTCCCTCGGACCGACCGGCCTGACAAGAGGTGGGAGATTCGGATCCTGACAGGGAACGCAAGGACGGGTTCACGGGACTGGCTCTGCCGGGTTATAGACCCGTCGGCAGCCTGTACTGTCGACAATTGTGCCCCAACCCTCGCTGCCAAGCCTCGGATCACGAACAAGGATAACAATCCCATGCGTCAGCACAGGGCGTCCACCAGTGCTCGTGCCAGACTCTTGCGGTTGATGCTTTCGGTCGCGTAGTCCACCGGCTGGGCCGACGGGCCGACACAGGCGGGACAGCCGGTCACACAGTCGCAACGCTGAATCAGCTGGGCCACCTTGCCCAGCAACTGATCGTGGAGACCGAAGAGGGTTTCGCCATAGCCGAGGCCGCCCTCAAACCGCTCGTGGATGAAGAGCGTGGCCAGGTGGGGCTGGAAGCAGGCAGGATCCTTCACCGGCTTCAGCTTGGTGCCTCCGGCCTTGGCCAGGACATCGTGCACGGACAGGTCGCCCGGATCGCACATCAGGTGGAGGGGTGCGATGCGACTCAGGGCCACGCCCAGGGCATCCATGCCGTGCAGACCGCGCCCGGCGATGGGCTCCAACAGCTTGTGGCAGGCCGGACACAGAACCTGAAGGTTCTCCAGGCGGTTGGCCTTCAGGTGGTTGTCGTTGCGGCCCGGCACATAGCCGAACTGGCGGAACCGCTTCCTGTGGTGCACATGCAGGGGCCTGCCCGGCGAGGGAGCCTTGCCGCAGTGGCTGCAAACTCGTCCGCTGCACTCGATGGCCCTGAGACGTTGGCTGTCCCAGTCGGGTCCGTAGTCGTTTTCGCTGTCCCGCCACGCGTCCTCGGCCTCCAGCCGCCGTTGGGTTTCCGGCCGCACCTGCATCCAGTAGCCGCGGGTGTTCAGAGTGCGTTCCGGACACTCCAGGGGAACCAGGTCCGTGGGATCCCAGCCGGGCACGCCCCGGTTGTCCCGGTCCATGTAGATCTTGCGATAGCCCACCACTTGGGAAGTCATCTTCAGTTCACCGTGGCCGGCCAGGGCCCCCTGTCTGGGCTCCTGTTCATCAATGCGGGTGACCACCACATCCACATCCTGGACCGGCTCCGTGGTGTAAGTCCCGGACCTTGATGCTGTGACTCTGGCTACCTTGTCGGCGTAGTCCAGTTCCTTGACCAAGTAGCGGCGTCCGTCGTGCCAGTAGACGGCGCCTTCGTGCACCATGGTGTCCGCACTCTCGAAGTCCACCGTGCCCAGAACCTCGGGCCGACCCCGTCCGGACTTCAGCACGATGTCCACCGAACCCTCCATGGTGCGCAGGCCGAACCGCAGGTCCTGCGGCTGTCCACAGAAGGCCCAGGTGAAGTTGCGGTGAAAGGCGCGCTGGGCGCGTTCCAGGTCCTGGAGGCCCGCGAAGACGGCGTGGGTCCGGCGCGTTTGTTCCTTCCGCGGTGGCCGCACCCGCAACGGACCCTCGTTGAGCACACAAGGCAGGTGCTGCCGCAACAGGGTCGGGTGGTCCGGATCCAACCGGGCATGCTCGGGACTGCCGGCCAACAGGAACTCGGGATCCAGAATCATGTACTGGTCAAGGGGATCCGCCGAAGCGACAAACACCACCAGGGCCTCCGCCTCCTCACCCCGCCGGCCGGCGCGTCCCCACTGTTGTCGCGTGCTCGCAACCGTGCCGGCATAGCCGGAGGAGATCACGCACTGCAGTTGTCCGATGTCGATGCCCAGTTCCAGTGCGTTGGTGGCGGCCACGGTCAGGATCTCGCCGTTGCGCAATCCTGATTCGATCTCGCGCCGTTCCTTGGGCAGGTAGCCTCCGCGGTAGCCGCGGATCAGCCGTGTCGCCTCATGTCCTCGAATGCCGCTTTCGATGGCATGCGTGCGCAACCAGCGGATGGTGTTCTCGACACCGCGCCGCGAACGGTTGAAGATCAGCGTCTGCAACCTCTCCCGCCGCAGTTGGCTCTCAAACCAGAGCGTAGCCTCCATGGTTTCGCGCCGCACACCGTCCGGGTCCAGAGGCGGATTGCAGAAGATGCAGTGGCGGGCCGCGGTGGGGGCTCCGTTCTCCGATACGACCGCCACCTCCCGATCGAGCAGCCGCCGGGCCAGATCCTGTTCGTTGGCCACAGTCGCGCTGGCACAGATATACCGGACATCCCGGTTGCCGGCCAATGCCAGCAACCGATTCAGGCGGCGCAGGACATTGGCCACATGACTGCCAAACAAGCCTCGGAAGTAGTGGACTTCGTCCACCGCCACAAAGGCCAAGTCGGCCAGGAAGGCTCCCCAGTCCTGCCTGTACCAGGGCAGGATGGAATGGTGGAGCATGTCCGGGTTGGTGATGATCAGGCGGGCCCGGTTGCGGAGTTCGCTGCGCTCCGCGACGGGCACGTCGCCATCATAGGCGGCCACGTGACGGGGCTTGAGGGGGCTGCCCGTCGGCAGCGCGGCCGCCATGTCCTGAAACTCGACCAGTTGATCGCGGGCCAGTGCCTTCGTCGGAGCCATATAGATGGCCTTGGCATGCGGGTCGCGGATCAGGCGGTCCAGGATCGGCAACTGGTAGCACAGCGACTTGCCGCTGGCTGTGGGGGTGGTGACGAGGACATCCTTGCCGGACCGAACCAATTCCAGGGCCTGGCCTTGATGGCTGTAGAGCCGATCGCGGCCCAGCCTGACCAGCATCCCGCGCACATGGGGGTGCAGCCATTCGGGCACGTCGATCCACCGCGGCGACCCGGCCGGGAGTCGTTCCGCATGGGTAACGTGGGTCTCGTAGTAGGGGTCCGACCGCATGTCGGCCAGCAGTTCGGCAACCGGGAGCATGGTTTGAGAAGGCGAGCGAAACGTGGACGGTCAGGTGGGAGACTCGACTGGTGTCGGCAAACCCGAACGGGCTGCTCCCGCTGCATTATCCGATACTTTTTCGCTGAACACCCCTGAACTCCCGGCTGGACTTTGTACAAAGTCCGCGCGGCGATGAGGTCAGCGCGGGCGATGAGAGGTTGGGGGTGTATCAGGCCGAGTAGCAGAAGGCGGCCGGGAGCGGTACGGGCAGCGGCTGGGGGGAGATTTTGGATGTCGAGGGTGGCCGGAGACATGAAAAAGGCGGGTCCTGCGTCCAGAGGACGTGGCGGACACAGGCCAGGATGTCGGAGAACGTGGGGACGGTCTTGGCATGCCAGGCGGCCCGACGGGGACGGAGGGAACGTGCCCGACGCAGGTGGTGGGCGATCAGGATGAGCCAGCCGAGAGGCCGAGCAGGACCGGGGTGGTGCCCGCGATGGCCGCCGCCGACCACTGGCGATGGGTTTCGACGCCCAGGTGGATGCGGACCTCCTGAAAGGCAACCTCCACCTGCCAGCGCTGCAGGTACGCGGTGAGGATGGTGGCTGGTGTCCAGTCGGGGTTGGTGCAGAGCAGGGCCTGGGGTTCCCGGTGCTTGACAGGTATATGTTCGGCTCCGGGTGTGGGGGATAGGCAGCGGATCCGAATGCCGTTCACCCGTGCCTCGGGTGTGCCTTGGCGGCTGTGCGCGTTCATAGGCCGCGCGGACGGCCGTGTGCCCAGATGGGGTGTGTGGGAGACGCGCCGGTCGGCCCGCGTCCACCAGCGCCCCTGGGCCAGCAGGGCCCCAAGCAGGCCATGTTTTGCTATCAGGGTAGCGGGCGGGGGCCGACATGGGCGTGTTCGCCTATTTCTCGGAGCGGCTGCCAGATCTACCGCTGGTCCACAGCTAACGCGGACCAGCACCGGCCGCAGGCGGATGGACGGCAGCCTCATGCACCGGCAGCCGGCAGTACCGGCAGACCTGGGCCTTACGCCGGATGCGTTCGGCGCAATGCGGACACACGGTGGTGCGCAGTGCCCGTAATCCCAGCCACGACAGCAGCACCAGCAGGGGTGCCAGCAGCGTGGCGAAGTTCACGATGTTGCTTAGTGTCTGCAGGTCTAGATCGAACATGATGCCTCCTTGCGCACAGCACTGCACCCCTTCACGGGGGCACCGTTGCCGTAAAGTGGAACTCGACTACGGATACACGGTGCAGTACTTGGTGTGATCCTCGTACGAGGTGTAGCCGACGAACCGATATACAGGCGACAGGAAATCTTCGCCTCCCATCCGGTGTGCCCCACAGGGTAGTCGTCTTTGTCGACATGCGAAACCCACATGTCCAGCACCCAGTTGTCGGGGACGTTCCATTCCCTGAATTCGTGATCATGCCGCGTGAGATCCACGTAGGCGTCGCTTTCCTGAATGGTGCCCAGGGTCAGGGTCGGGTACTGGAACATCGAGGCGAAAACGCCGTGTCCGTGCTCGCATGTCCGGTTCTCGGAATCGCTTGCGATGTCGCCTGTGTCCATAGGCACGGTCTCGCTGCTCACGCTGATGTTCCGAATGAACTCCAGACCGGCCTGCAGTGCCTCCCGTGTGGGCAGCGGTTCGCCTGGATTCGGCTCAAAGCCTATGCCGTATTGCGCGGCTAGGGACTCGGCTTCCGCCAAGGACAACGCTTCTCCGTCCTGCGCCGGCACGTCGTCGTCGGCACGTCGTCGGCATACACCGGAGCGGCGCCCAGGGCGACCAAGGCCAGGAACACGCATACGGCACATCCCGTTATTCTCATCTTCATGGTGAACCTCCTATAAACAAAACGCCCCGCCGAAGGCAGGGCGCTGTGAATAAAACGTGCCAGTCGAGGCTGCGGAGCTTCATCCGGGATGCGCATGTGGTACTGCCAGCACCCCCGTACCTGGCGGTACAGAGCGCATGGAGGCTGGTAAGTGGTGGTGCGCTTGGAAGTCATGTGTCGAAGCGTAGGCGATTGTACAGTGAGTGTTATGTGATCTACATCACGCTTAATGTGAAAGTTAAACCGTATTGGATGCCCATACAGCACCGCGGGAACTTGCCCGGCACCAGCCGGTTGCCACTGTCCGGGACCGCCCGGCAGCTGCGCGCAAGGCCGACCGACCTACAGATGCTTTGTGTATGTCGACGGGTTGTTGAGAAAGGATCTGGTCAGCCGTACATGCTCCAGTTCATCCCAGGCAACCTGCTGCCAGGGGGCCTCGTCCAGACTGAGAATGGTGGCGCCCGGATAGGCCATCAGGATGGGCGAGTGGGTGGAAATCACAAACTGCGCACCCCGCTCCTCCACCATTTCCCGCAGCAGGGACAGCAACCCCAGCTGCCGCAACGGAGACAGGGGCGTTTCCGGTTCGTCCAGCAGGTACAGGCCGTCGGGCACAAACCGGGCCTGGAAGAAGGCCAGGAAGCCCTCGCCGTGTGACTGGGCGTCCATATCCCCGCCGTAGCGCTCCGTGATGCCGTGCAGTTCGCTGGCATACGGCATGCGCGCATACATGCGGGCCGCGGCCGATCGCCCAGCATAGGTCCGTTCCACCTCCTCCAGGTCGGCCCGGAGGGATTGCGCCATGGCGCCCATGCGCTGTACAAAGCCAAAGAAGTCCTCCGCACGCAGAAAGAACCCGCGGTGGCTGCGTTGGTTCCAGGTGGCCTTGAGGCATTTTGCAAGACCGCGCATCTTGGCCAGGGAGGAATCCCGATCCAGTTCCTCACGGCCCGCGGCCGGCAGCCCCGCATGGCAGGCGATACCCTCCAGCAGCGTGGACTTGCCGCAACCGTTTTCTCCGACCAGAAAGGTCACTGGATGCTTGAACTCAAGCGGTACCGACCATTCCGCGATCACCGGCACCGTGAAGGGCCACTCGGTCCGTTGCCGCGCGGCAGGCGGCCTGAAGGTCACGGAGCGGAGGTGAATCATCGGTCCCGCGATGCCGGTACCGGACCAGGACTCATCCCTTGTGTCCGCGGCGCGTCAATCAGGAGCCACGCTCCGGTTGTAGGGCCTCAGAGCCGGATACAGGTCGCGGTACCGCGCATGCACTTCCTTCATCGTAGCGACGGTGTCCGGATCCGGCCGCACCGAACCTGTCTCCGCTACGAGGGAAGCGGTGGCCGCGTCCACATCGGGCCATACACCGCCGGCCACACCGCCCAGTACGGCGGCCCCCATGGCGGCGCCCTCGCCTTCGGCGACCGTCACCAGTTCCCTGCCCAGCGTGTCCGCCAGGATTTGGCGCCAGAGGGGACTCCGGGACCCACCGCCCGATAGGCGCACGGTTTGCAGTTCGGGCAACCCGGCACCGTCCATCAGATCGAACCCATCCTTTAGGCCACAGGCCACGCCCTCCAGCACTGCCCGGGTCATATGATTCAGGTCGTGCCGAACCGTCAGACCGACAAAGGCCCCGCGGGCCAGAGGATCGGGGTGGGGCGTGCGCTCGCCGGTCAGGTACGGCAGGAAGACCAGGCCGTCGCACCCCGCGGGGACCGCCGCAGCTGCTGCCGTGAGTTCGCCGAAGTCGCGGCCGGGTGCGCAGGTGTCCCGAAACCAGCGGAGACTGCCGGCGGCACTCAGCATGACGCCCATGAAGTGCCAGCGGTCGGGGACGGAATGGCAGAAGGCGTGGAGCCGGCCCTCCTTCTCAACCCGCGGCTTGGCACTGGTGGCAAAGACCACACCCGAGGTTCCCAGGGTGATCGCGGCCATGCCTTCCTGCACGGCCCCCACGCCCACGGCTTGGGCCGCTTGATCGCCGCCCCCACCGGCAATGGGAATCCCGGCCGGCAAGCCCAACTCTCCGGCCACCTCGGAAGACAACCGGGCCGAGACGGAGGTTCCTTCGCAGGCCGCGGGCATGTAGGCTTCGGGGATGTCCAGGGCGGCCAGCATGTCGCGGGACCAGGTTCTGTCCTGCAGATCCAACAGGAGCATGCCGGAGCCGTCCGCCGCGTCCGCGGCGAACTCGCCACTGAGCTTGAACCGCACGTAGTCCTTGGGCAGCAGAATGTGACGGGTGCGCTCCCAGATCTCCGGCTCCTCCTCCTGCACCCACAGGATTTTGGGTGCCGTGAAGCCGGTCAGGGCATCGTTGCCGGTGATCTCCAGGAGGCGTTCAAATCCCAACCGGGCGCGGATGGTGTCGCACTGGCTGCCGGTCCGCTGATCGTTCCAGAGAATGCAGGGACGCAGTACCTCCTGACGTGCGTCCAGCAGGACCAGACCGTGCATCTGGCCGGACAGGCCGATCGCGGCCACCTGCTCCGGCCGCACATCCTCCTGCGCCAGAACGGCGCGCACGCTGTGGCGTGTGCCCTGCCACCAGAGATTCGGATCCTGCTCGCTCCACAGCGGCTGCGGGGTTTGGAAGTCATACTCCGAGGCGGCACTCGCCACGACCCGGCCGGCGGAGTCGACGAGCACAGCCTTGGTGGCGGTGGTCGAGATGTCCAGACCCAGGACAAGGGCATCGGTCATGGTGCGTTCCTGACTAAGTGGGCCTACTGCCGCAGGCGGGGATCCAGGGCATCCCGGAGTCCGTCCCCCATGAAGTTGATGCTGAGGATGGTGAGGGAGATGAACAGACCCGGGAAAATGATCAGGGCCGGGTTGTAGGTGATGAAGTCCTTGTTCTCGAACAGCAGGCGTCCCCAGGTGGGCACGTCCGGCGGAAAGCCCAGCCCGAGGAAGGAGAGAGCCGACTCAATAAGGATGGCACTGGCCACGCCCAGGGTAGCCGAGACGATGATGGGCGACAGGATATTGGGCAGCACGTGGCGCCACAGAATCGTGTGCTGGCGCACCCCGATGCCGATGGCCGCCTCAATGAATTCCTTCTCCTTAATGGAGAGCACGGACCCGCGCACGATACGGGCCGTCGGCATCCAGCCCAGCGCGCCGATGACGTAGACCACCAGCACGAAGATCCCCAACTCCGGTCCCAGCAGATTGCGCATCTTGTCCCGGAACAGCATGATGATCACCATCAGCAGGGGCAGACTGGGCAGGGCCAGCATCATGTCGGTAAAGCGCATCAGCGGATTGTCCAGCGACCGGAAGTAGCCGGACAGCAGACCCACCAGGGTGCCCAGGCCAATGGCCACGACCATGGCCACAATCCCAACTGCCAGGGAAATGCGTCCACCCTCCATGTTGCGCGCCAAGGTGTCGCGGCCCAGGTCGTCGGTGCCCATGGGGAACTCCCACGACGGCCGTGCGTCGGCACGCAGGATGTCGATGTACTCCGCATCCTCCGGATAGACCATCGGCCCGACCAGGATGCCCAGGATCAGCAACACCTGGATCACAAGCCCGGTGACGGCCAGCTTGTGGTGGATGAACCGTCGGTAGACATCGCCCCAGAGCGTGCGCGGGCCCCGCCTGTTCAGCGCTTCCGCGGCCGAGCTGCCGGTGGCGGCGGTCATTCCGGCTCCCGGGACAAACAGTCCCGAAGCAGGAACTGCGGGTCAGGCATAGCGAATCCGGGGGTCGAGCACGCCGTAGATGATGTCGGCAATCAGGTTGAAGATCACGATCAGGACGGCGAAGATAAATGTGACCGTCTGGATCATGGGGATGTCGTTGACCTGGATCGCGCTGATCAGCAGCGCACCCAGTCCGTTCACGCGGAAGATCTGCTCGGTAATGATGGCTCCGCTGAAGATGGTGGGCACGCCCAGGGCCACCAGGGTGACAACCGGGATCAGAGAGTTGCGCAGGATGTGGCGGATCACGACGTAGCGTTCCCGGAAGCCCTTGGCCTTGACGGTGCGCACGTAGTCCTGGGTCAGGTTGTCCAGCATGGACGACCGCGTGAAGCGCACCAGGGCGGCCGTCTGGAAGAAGGCCAGGACCGCCACCGGCATCGCCATCTGCCGCAGTTGCGCCACCAGGGAATGCCAGTCCCTAACCTCCAGGTTGGTGTCGTAGATGGACGGCAGCCAGTTCAGGTTCACGCTGAAGACGATGATCAGGAGCAGGCCGGTGAAGAAGGTCGGCACGGAATAGCCAACCAGCGAAAAGAGCGTGCCCAGCTGATCGAATACGGAGTACTGGCGGACAGCCGACAGGACCCCCACGGGCACGGCAATCAGGACGGACACCAGGTAGGCAAGTCCTACGACCCACAGGGTCTGGGGCACCCGCTGGGCAATCAGGTCGAAGACCGGGGTGCCGCGGCTGCCCCAGGAAATGATGCGCGGGCGGGACTCCGAATCACCGAGCGCGATGCCGAGCGCGCCCTCCAACAGTCCAATCGGCTCGTTCCAGAAGAACTGCCGCAGCCAGAGCAGGTACTTGATGTGCATGGGCTCGTCGAGGCCCATGGCTTCCCGGATCATCTGGCGCACTTCCGGACGGATGGTTTCCGGAAGTGCCCCGGTCGGGTCGCCGGGTGCCAAATCCAGCACGGCGAAGATCACCATGCTGATGGCCAACAGAGTCGGGACGGCGGTCAGCAGCCGACGGGCCAGGTACCTGCTCACGTACGTTCCGCCACCACTTCAACAACGCTCCATGGCTGCGGCCGGTACCGACATGGCCGAGGTCATGGGACAGGCCTCACACGGTTTGCAACAGCCTATGCCGTGGCGAACCGCAGACACCGGACGGTTGTCTGCGGTTCGCCGTTCAGCAACGGCCAAATTTTGGTGTCGGTGTCAGCCGCTACTCCTCCTTGGTCCAATCGGCGATGTTCCACATCCCCGTGTCCCAGCCGTTAATCAATACCCCCTGCAGGGGGTTCGCCCGGGCCGAAACCCGACCGCGGTAGACCAGCGGGATCTGCATGCCGGTCTGGACATTGATGTCGTTCAGGGTCTTGACCAACCGCTCGCGTTCGGGACCCATGGGCGTCTCCACCAGCATTTGGAAGAGTTCGTCGTACTCCGGATTGCAGCCGCGGAAGATGTTGCCGCCGGCCCACGTGTTGGCCCGTTCCGGGATGTACTCGCACTGCCACTGGGACAGGTGAATCTGAGGGTCGATGGAAGGTCCCGTGGTGTACATCTGAATGTCCGCGTAGAACTTCTGGTAGGTGTCGGGGCTGTTCGGGTCGCCGCCGAAGAAGACGGAGGCTTCATGGTTCAGCAGCTCGGTCTCGATGCCGATTTCCGCCCACCACTGCTTGATCAGGGCCTGGGTTTTCTGCCGCACGCTGTTGGTTGAGGTCTGGTAGCGCACCGACAGCGGCATGCCGTTGTATTCCCTGACTCCATCGCCGTCGGTATCCACAATGCCCGCCTCGTCGAGGAGTGCCTTGGCACCCTCGATGTCCTGGGCCAGGCAGACATCATTGGCCGTGGACGCGTAGTGTTTGGGAGCGGGAATGACGTTGCAGATCGGCCGGCCGGCAAAACCATAGAGGTTCTCGGCGATCAGTGAGCGGTCGATGGACATGGACATGGCCTGGGCCACCGGGGTGCCGACCAGGAACGGATGTGGGTTGGTGCCGTCCAAGTACTCCGAGCGGTCGTCACCCAGCGACTCGTCCGGATTGGTCTGGTTCACCAACAGTCGTTCAACAAAATTGCCGAAGGCCACAATGATCTCGCCCTGGCCCTTGGCCTCCATCTCCTCCAGAATCTGCGGTTCGACCTGCAGGTTCCAAGCGAAATCGGCCTCGCCGGTCTCCAGCACGGCCCGGGCTGCCGAGGCCGCATCGCCGCCGCCCTTGAAGACGATCCGATCGAAGTAGGCCGGATCCCCGCGGTAATGGGGGTTGCGCTCGTAAGTGGCCACATCATTGACCTTGAAATCGGTCAAACGATAAGCCCCCGTACCCAAGGGGGCCAGGTTCTGGTCGCTGCAGGTCTGAGCCGCCGCGCCCACGCACTCGCCGAACTGCGCCCGCGAGATGATCGGTGCCTGCCCCGTCACGAATGCCGTGTAGGGGTAGGGGGTGAATTTGCCGAAGGTAACCACGATTGTGGTGTCGTCCGGGGCTTCAACGTTCACGACCCCGTCGAAAGCGTCGATACTGGTGCAGCCGGTCTCGGGATGGGTGCAGTACTCCCAAGTAAACACCGCATCGTCGGCCGTCATGGGCGATCCATCCGACCACTTCAGGCCTTCATGCAACTTCCAGGTAATGGTGAGGCCGTCCTCGGAGACGCCTCCATTCTCGATTGTGGGAATTTCAACGGCAAGACGCGGCACGAACTCGCCTTCGGGATCGACAAAGGCCAGGGGCTCGAGCGTGATGGCGCCGGCATCCTGATCCTTGGTGCCACCGGACAGGAACGGGCCAGGGAGGGAGGCGGCCTGCCAGTAGAGGATTGTGAGTTCCTTGACTTCGGGCTCGGCCGGAGCTGCGGTGTCGGTCGGAACCGGGGTCCCACAGGCACCCAGGAGGACGACCATGGCCGCCAGCAACAACACGGCCACAGACATCCTGAAGCCGGATGGGACGAGTTTCTTCATGGGGTACATCGCATGTTCCTTGCTGTCGTGAATCGAATGCCTGCAAACCCCCAGGCGACAAGGTGCGCCGCCTGTCCCTTCACCGGGCAATCGGGAACGTCCAGAGGGAGAGTCCGCAGCCTACCGGATCCTGAATTCAAACGGGACCTGCACAACGCAATTCGGCCCTTTCCGTACCAGAGGCGTCGAACATCCGGGGAGACCATCGATTATAGAGCAGGTCCTGTGCGGCACTGTTTCACTTTCGTTGAAAGGGCACTGTTTCAATCTCGTTGAT
>JAAXGZ010000008.1 GCA_012271135.1 Caldilineales bacterium
CACCTTGTAGGAAATCGGTTTGCCGTACCCTTCGCCATCCCCTGCCGGTCCCGGGAGCATTCCCGTTCCCTTGACCGGCCGACCATGGATGGATTGCCGAAGACAAAGATTGGTGGACATCGTGGAAACCTTGTCACAGCCTAGGGGAACCGTGGCCCCAAGGACTACGTGCCCCATGAGGCCGCCCCTGGCGCGTGGTTTCGCCTGATCCCCTCTGAGAGATGCTGTGGCTCATGATCGGCCCGTGCTCAAGCGGTGCAATGAGGAAGAACGTTGGTTAAGGTAGCTGGACGGGTATCGGCCTGTCATCGCCCGATGCAACTAACAGGATATGATGTACGGAGACTGTCGCAGGTTTGCTTGCATCGTGGAAGCCTCGTGGGCAGAGACAACAGAAATTTTTTCCATGACTATTCTCCGACGGCAACCTGTGCCAGTTACTGTCCTCTCAACATTCTTGATATTTCTGTTCGTCTGGGCAGGCATGGCCCTGAAGACACAGGCCGGTACGCCAAATCAAGACTTGCTGAAGCAGGTACAGGTGTTTCGGTTGGAGAACGGTATCCAGGTAGTTCTGGCTCCTGCATCCGGCTCTGGTCTATCCACAGTCAACGTTTGGGTCGGCGCCGGCTCAGCGCATGACCCTCCCGGCCGGCAGGGACTTGCCCACTATTTCGAACACATGGTCTTTAAGGGCTCGGAACGGTATCCAGGCCAAGCTGGCCACTGGGTTGAAAGCAGAGGTGGCTACATCAATGCTACAACCTCCTTTGACTATACGGAATATCACGTCGTCATTCCGTCGGAACATACTCAGCTTGCCATCGATCTCCTTGCCGATCTCGTTACTAGAAGGGATTTCTCCCATCAGGAAATGGAAACAGAGCGCAGCGTTGTGTTGCGGGAGTGGGATAGACGGGAAGACATTCCCGGGCTCAATCTTCGGATCAACACCAGACTCGCCCTTCTTGGTTCCCATCCCTTTGCCCTGCCTATCGTTGGGACGACGGAATCCATCAATTCCATCACCAGAACAGATCTTGTACAATGGGCAGAGAGGTTCTACATTCCGGACAATATGACCATTGTCGTTGTCGGCGATGGCGACCACAACAGCCTCCTGGACCAGATTAAGACCAGTTTCGGAGCAATCGCATCTGGGCCATTGCCATTCGTTGCCATGCCTGAACTGGTGAAGCAAGAGGGTTATCGGCAGCATACGCTGGAGTATACGGGGGAGTTGGAACGATTGGCATTGGCCTGGGCAGTGCCAGCCCTCCACGATTTGGAAGAGTTGGCAACTAAGGAGCTCCTTGCATACCTGCTTGCATTGGAGTTGGACTACGAGTACGGAAGAACGAAGGTGGCTTATGATCCGACACTTTCTCCCGGGCTCTTCTTGCTAGAGTTCGAGTTCCCAAGCGACATTGATTCAGACGAGATTAGAAATGATATCCTGGCGGATTTGGAGTTTGTGCTAAGTGGTCATGTACACAGAGCGCACATTGCATTGGCCAAAAAGTGGTTGACAAAGGATCTGATATCCAAACACAAAACCGGTATCGAGTTCGCGAATCAGCTTGGATTGTTTGCCATTGCTACCGGAGATCCCTTGGATGCATTCTCATATATCGACCAGGTGCAACGTGTTGGCAAAAGGCAATTGCTGGCCATGGCCAGAGAGGTTGTTCCAGTGGAGAGCCGTCTGGAGTTTCGTTTGGTAGCCAAGGACGATGAAGCTGGAGAGTGGGTGGCTGCCTTTTCACGTCCCAATCTCTGGGAAACGTGGCAGCAATCATCTCATCTGATGCTGGACGACTTGCATTTTGTCGCGTCCAGCGTTGGAAACCAACTTTCGGTCAGGATGATGAGGGTGGTTGCATGGATTTGGTCCAAGCAGTGGGAGATGTCCGCCGCCAGTAGCAAAGTCCGTGAAGAAGGCGACCTCTTGGTTCTGGACAACGGGATGCGGATGCTGCTGTTGCCCGATACCTCCACCGAATGGGTGGAAGTCCACGTCCTGGTGGGTACAGGGGTAGGCGTGGAGACAGCCGATGAGGCCGGCATTGCAAGATTCACCAATGAATTCATGCTGTATTCGCTCGATGACGATCACTATACGTGGCTAGACGCCTCATCCTCTACCGACACCGGCTTTGACTCAACCAGTTTAACTCTCATGGCTACTTCAACTAGCTGGCCTGCCGCCTTGCCGCCATTCCTGGAGTACATAACGGAGCCCGAGTGGATTCGGGGGCACATGGAGAGTTTCCAGGAAAGGGTTGTCCAGAAGATCCGCGCGCGAGACGAAGTTCCCTTCATCGTGGCGCGATTGCAATTACGCGCGTCCTTGTTCGGTAAAGGTGGATACGCGAACCCAAGAACCGGTAGGATTGGGACGGTTTCCTCCATTTCCATCAACGACATGAGCAGCTTTCATCGAGAGTTCTATGTCCCCGAAAACATGGTTGTAGTTGCCGCGGGTAATTTTGATCCCAAGTTGATGAGGAGTGTGTTGTCACGTACGCTTGGACGTCTCAAAGCTTCCGCTGGCTTGTCTGAATTCACACCGGTTGAAGCGGCATCGAAGTTGGTTGGCAAGCTGGAGCCGGATTCTTTCGCTTCCCTGTTCGAGTTGGAACTTACTGAAGCGACACTGAAATCTTTTGACTTGCTGGATGCTTCCGCTATCGCGTCTGAACTCAAGCCGGGCGAAACATCACAGAAGCCAGTTAGGGAAATGTCAAGAGATTGGCCGGGGATACAACTCGCTTGGGTCATGATTGGGTTCCCTGGACCAGGCTTGACCGACGATGACTTTGCTACCTTCCGCATATTCAACAGCGTTGTAGGACGTGGTTCGTCCAGCCGAATGTTTTCGCACTTCAGAGAACATGAAGGAAAGGCCTATGATGTCCAATCTTATGTCAGAGGGCTCAGGCATACAAGTTTTATGAATCTTTACGCTCAAGTATTGCCGGAAGACAGGACCCAGTTTGTGGAGACTGCGGTCGCTGAAATCTCGGAGATTGCGGAGGGACAGATTTTCCACCAAGAGCTCCAAGCGGCTATTGCGCGTGAAGTGGGTGCATACTTGATCTCCCGTGAGTGGATTGGAAACAGGGCGATTGCACTTGGTCAAGATGTCCTTTACGGGGTTAGATATGAAGGCGATTGCGGTCTTATTCAACAAATGGAAGATGTTTCGGTACATGACATAAGTGAAATGGCAAAAAAATTGCTCAACCAGATCTACATTTCTGAAATAGTACCCGAGGTTGGCCCGTGATGCAGTGGCTAAAGAGAGGTTCATTGGGTCAATTCGGTGAACGATCATGTACATGCAGGGAACCCATTGCGGTCAAAGTGACTATCACTGCAACAAGAGGTCAGGGTGGCTGCTCCACCTGGCACCGCCGGACTTGGACCCGGGCGGCCGCGGCATTGCGGCCCCCCACTGACTGCTCTCCTTGCTTGGGGGGATGGTGCCCACTAGCAGTACCCGGTCACGCGTGCCCTGGGCCGCCCTCCAGCCCGCGCAGGACCATGCGCTCGATTGACTTGCGCCGCTCCCCGAACAGCAGCCCCTCGGCGTAGGCGAGGAAGGAGGTGCCCTGAGCACGGTCCAGAAACAAGGGCAGGAAGCACTCCGGGGAGGCCTGCAGGGAGGGCCGGGGTTGGAGCTGGTCGTCGCAGGTCTACGGCGAAGCCGGGTAGGTGGGCGCAGTTATGGCGGAACTCCGGGGACCGCTTCAGTCCCTACGGCTTACTACATCACATCTCGTTGCAGTGCCATTCTGCACCGTTGTCTCCGAAAATTCAGTGCTGAACCCTTTGCACTGAATCGTGGAATCTATTTTGTCACAAGGTCCAGGCGTATAACGCTCTCCTGGCGCGGTGACAACTCGGCGTTCTGCCTGCCCAAGGTGCACCGAACCGCCCGTTTCAATCCTCCCACCGGGAGTCGCCGAAGGCGGTACCGTCCGGTGTGTCCCGCCGATCCTGGGGCCGCAAGCGGGGTACGGTTGCCTCAAGGGTGTAAGTGGTGCTGATAGGCACGGGACGATGCAGGTCGGCGGTCTCGTTGGCGTAGGAGGGGTCGGTCGTGCCCTGTGCCACGGCCACGCCAAAATGCATGGAGTCCAACATGCGTGCTGCCAGGAAGTCCCTCAGGGGCCGCACTTGATCCCGGGTTGCAGGTATGGAACGCGTGGACTGTCCCTCATAGCAGGCAAAGTATGCATCCTTCTGTTCAAGGGTAATGACCAGAGGTGGATACCCCATTGCCATTGCCATCCAGTTGGACACCCAGCGTGCCATACGTCCGTTGCCGTCATCGTAGGGGTGGATGGCGATGAAGTCCCAGTGGCTGGACGCCAAGATCCAGGCCGGATCCATCGCCTGCGGATCGTGGCTCAGGATGTCGAGACGCTGCGTTAGCCGTTCCCACCACACCTGCATGAGAGCAGGCACCTGATTGGGCGGTGCAAATTCTACAAGCCGACCCTCCGCGACAAGGGCATTGGGCGTCGTCTTGAACTTTCCCACCTGCACGTAACGGGTGATGCGGTCTCCTTCTATGCTTCGGGCGGGATAGGGCCGCACCAGCATCATGCGGTGAATGTCGTGCAGATCTTCCAGACGCAGGGCATGGCCCGTGTTGAGCCAGTGTGCCAGTTGATACGCAGCGTCGTCATGGCCCCGCATCTGCTCGATTTCCCACAGGGCCGGCCGGGAGGCTGGCACCCGCTGGTGAACCAGCAGTTCCACGGTGTCTCGATAGGTGAGCGAACTGCCCTCGATGGCGGTGCTGTGGCAGTCCCAGCGCAGACGTACGTTGTCCCACCACTGCCGCAGGCTGCGGTCGTCCATGGCCGGAGCCGCCTGCCACTCAGCGCGGGCCTGCCATAGCGTTTCGGGCGTAGGTGCGACGTCCCGCGGTTGCCTAATCCTCTCTGGATGCACGGGTTCCTGCACGGTTCGTCTCCTTGGCCTTGAACAACCGTGGTGCTGGTCCAGCACCTTACAGTAGCGTTGCCGACCTTCCATGGACTGGACCGGCTTCTCTCCATTGGCATGGAGTCCTTCGTACTGGGCTTGGGTGTTGTCGAAGGTGCATCAGGAAGTGGTTGCCATCAGCCGGGTTCTGGTGACAGATCGGTATTCCATTCCAAGCTGTCCGGCCCAACACGAGGATGGATAAGTTCTTGCAGTATGCATCGCGAACAGAAGCACGCGCGGAACTCGTCCAGCGGAAAACCGTCATTCGCGGGTGCGCTGTTTCCGTCGTCTTGACTGGCAGCCCGGGCCACACGGCGGTAAGTCTGGACTGCTCCCACGATCAGGAATCCAATCTTGGCTACGGCCAACACGGCCAACACTGTCAGCGCGATTGATACGGTACCCAAAATGATCAGGGGAATGGCTAGCGGAGTACCCATGAACAACCCCACGATGAGGCTTCCCATGGCCAGATAGAGGACCAACAGAACCAGGGACGGCACAATTAGCCCAACCACTTTGATCATGGTTATCCAGACTGCCGCGGTCCACAGACTCGTGACTGTACTCTTGGCCGTATCCTTTGCAGTCTGTTTCCCGGTCTTCCGGCCACGTCTCCAGTGGAACCAATTTTTCAGGCCGGCCACGATAAATTCGAGTGCGGCTGCCCAAGCTGCCTGTTTGGCCACAGAGCTCCCCAATGCCGCGTATCCGGATCTTCGAGTGGTCGCCTTGGCCGCGGCTACTTCCGCTTTCGTCATATGGCAGGCTCCGCGGCTGCGGTTTCTGCTCGAATTCTCCCAGACAAGGTTTCTAGGGTCCTTGGCCAAATCGGGATTCCGCGAGACTGGTTTGGTGTGGCTGGCATCCTGCCCGCGTAGAAATTGCTGAATACCCTTATCTCCTGTGTCACGAGAGGGCTTGGGAATGCTTTCATACAGCCTCCGGGCCTCCGTCGGTGTCCGGGAACCCAGACCGCGTTCCGGACCACGGGTTCGGAACAGGCGCTGCGTACTTGGTTCAAGGCGGTTCCATCCGCCCATGCGACCGCCCAACCTGCCAATCCATGGAGACACGTTGCCCCAACTGCACAACTTCCGCGCTTCTGGGTTGGACCGGGACCTGATTGATTCGGGCCAGTCAAAGAATGTCCAGAAAAATGCCCAGGCGTTTCCAGGCACGGTCTCCTGACAACTTTGGCAGGAAATCGGATTCTCCGCAATCTCCCGCTGCAGGTGTTTCGAGGACAGAGTACAACAGGGGACAGACGGGCAGCCTTGACCCCACTCGCAGCAGGCGATGCAGAAGTTCTTGTAGTCCGATCGATGGATATCTGTCGGCAGATCCCACGGCAACTGCGACAGGCAGGCCGCACCAGCCGGGATGTCGCGGTTGCACTTCGTGCATTGCATGGGGCCTTCGGCCCTTGCATCCCACACCATGGGAACCCCTCCACGAAACCGGCAAGGCCGCACGCCTCACCACGCGCCGCGCGGCTGTTGTCCAGAGTGTGTTGAAAGGCAAGCAAGGGAGCACGGATGCATCCGTGCTCCCTTGCTCACATTGCAGATGATAGAGCGTACTGGTGGTCAGGCCAGAGGTGTTTGTCGATCCTTGGGTTAGCCCATGGTTAGCCCATGGCACTGTCTGCCTCGGCCTTGGTCGGCCACTGGCAGCCGCCTTCCTTGTCCGGACGGACGTGGGCAAACCGATCGGTCTGAATGCCTTTGTAGGCATACGGATCGGTTCCGGCCACCATGACGATGTCCCGGATGTCCGCCATGGCCATGCTGGTGCCAGGTTCGGGCAGGTGCCAGGGCAGCAGCGATTCTGCGCTCATGTAGTGGTTGACCAAGGCCCGGCGGAATCCCGACTCCGCATAATTCGGCAAAGACCGATGCAGCAGATAGCCGTTGAAGAAGACGACCGAACCAGCCTTGGCCGGCACCATGACCCCGTCATCGTCCGTGAACGGGAAGTCGAAGGACTCCTGTGCACAGTCGTAGCGGTCGTCGTCGTGGTCCCGGAATGGCCAGAGGGTGCGCAGTCGGTGGGAACCCGGAATGGCCCACAGGCAGCCGTTTTCCGGCGTGGCATCCTCCAAGGCCATCCAGGCTGCAGTCAGCGAACAGTCGCGGGTTGGAATGAACGCCTCGTCCTGGTGCCAGGCCTGGCCCGGTTTGCCGGCACTCTTGATGAAGAGCATGGATTGCATGCACTTGACGTTGGGGCCAATCAGTTGTGTCAGGACTTCGACAATCCCGGGCTGGCTGACCGCGTCCAGCATGACGTCGGAAATCTTGTGGGGAAAGTGGACGCAAATTGTGCGGGCGATGATGTCCTCATCGCTCTCGGACGGATCAAAATCGGGCAGACCCTGCACCAGCCCGCGCTCGCCGCGGCAGATCTGGGCCGTCTCGTCGCGTAGGGCCTGCAATTCCTCGGCCGAAAGAACATCCTCGACCACCAGGTATCCGTTCTCGTGATAGAAGGCGACTTGCTCGTCCGAAAGCAGGCGGACATCCATTTCGACCATAGGTGCAACAGCCATGTTGGCAATCCTTACTCAAGGGGTTGGCGAGGGACAGGAATCATATAACGGCCCGAGTGCCGACCTTCACCGTCCGGCCAGGCCGGTCAGCTGAATGCCCTGCACGAAGCGCTTCTGGGCTGTGAAGAATAGTACCAGCACCGGCATGATGGTCATCACTGAGGCCGCCATGACAAGGTGCCAGAAATTGCCGAAGCGGCCCTGGAACCAGAGCAGGCCCAGCTGCAGGGTGAACATCTCGTTGGCTGAGATGTACAGCAACGGCCCGAGGAAGTCGTTGTAGTGCTGCAGAAAGGCGAAGATCGCAATCGTGGCAATTGCCGGGCTGCACAAGGGAGTGATGATCTGCCAGAGGATGCGGAAGTTGGCGGCCCCGTCCATGCGGGCTGCCTCGTCCAGTTCCCGCGGCAGCGTCATCATGTACTGCCTCATCAGGAAGATGTAGAAGGCGTACCCGAACCAGGCGGGAATCCACAGCGGATAGAACGTACCCACCAGCTGTGCATAGCGAAAGATGATGTATAGCGGAATGATGGTGACCACGCCTGGCAGCATGAGGGTGGCGATCAGCATCCCGAACACGGCGTTGCGCCCCGGCCAGTTGATGCGCGACAGCCCGAACCCGACCAGCAGCGAGCTCAGCACACAGCCGGTGGCACCCATCAGGGTTACATAAAAAGTGTTAACAAAGAACCGCGAGAAGAGGGGCAGCTTCTCGAACACCTGGGGATAGTTGTACCAGCGCGGATTCTCCGGGATCCACCGGATTGGGGTCTCGAAGACCAGCCCCGGCGGCTTGAGGGCCGTCGAGAACATCCAGACCAGTGGCAACAGGAAGGAGATCCCCAGCACCCAGCAGATGACGTGCCAGGGCAGGTTGGCGAAACGAGCGGTGCGCATGGTGGTGTCAGCTGCTCGATTCGCTTTCGTAGTAGACCCAGGTGCGGGCGAAGCGGAACTGGATCACGGTGAAGATCATGATGATGATGAACAGGACCCAGGCCAGGGTGGCCGCATAGCCCATGTCGAACCACTCGAACGCGTTGCGATAGATATGCAGCACCATGAACAGAGTGGAGTCCTGGGGGCCGCCCCTGGTCATGATGAAGGCGTTGGTGAAGACCTGGAAGCTGCCGATGACGCCAATCACCAGATTGAAGAAGAAGATCGGCGAAATGGCCGGGATGGTTACGTGCAGGAAGCTTTGCCAAGTGTTGGCGCCGTCGATCTGGGCCGCGTCCTTCAGTTCCGGGGACACGCTTTGCAGGCCGGCCAGGAAGATGATCATCTGCGGTCCCACCAGCCACAGGCTCATCAGGACGAAGGCCGGGCGTGTAAAGGCGGGGTCGAAGAGCCACTTGATGGGCTCCACCCCGAACCATCCCAGAATCTGGTTGAGGATGCCCCACTCCGGGTTGAGAATCTGGATCCAGACCACCGCGAAGGCCACTGCCGGCGTGATGGAGGGAATGTAGAAGATGGTGCGGTAGACACCCAGGCCCTTCATGGGCTGGTTCAGCAGCAGGGCCAGGCCGAAGGCGGCCAGGAGTTGCAGCGGCACGCTGAAGAAGGTGAAGTAGAACGTGTTGTAGAGCGACTTGTAGAAAAGGGGATCCCGCCCGTCCACCAGCTTGGACAGGTTCTTCATGCCGACATAGTCGGGCCGGGTGATCAGGTTCCAGTCCAGCACGACCAGAACCAGGGAATAGAGCATCGGCCCCACCCACAGCAGCAGGGCACCCATCACGAAAGGCAATGTGAAGAGGATGCCGTCGCGTAAATCGCGGCGTTGGGAAGCCGTCATGGTGCGGAGGCAGTCGCAGGCAGGCGGATTGGGTCTGGTTGGTGGTGTCCGCTACAGGATGTCGGATACCTCGGTCCCGAGCAAGGGCCGGGACCAGCGGGCTGTGCACCCGCGGGTGCACAGCCCTGAAGTTTGTGTTGCTTAGGCGCGTTCGGCGTGATATCGATCCAGTGCTCCCTGGATCTCCTCGTTGGCCGTCTTCACAGCCGTGTCTGCAGTTTCCTGCAAACCCAGAAGCTTGTCCCAAAGCGACGTGACGGCCGCACCACCGTAGGCGTGCAGTTCGGCACCTTCGCCGAAGACGACCGGGGTGGCCCCTTCCGCCATGGAGTTCACAAAGGCGGAGGTGTTCTCGAAGCTGTACTTCTCGCTGGCGATCGGAGCCCACAGGTTCTCGATGTTGCGCGGCGTGCCGCACAGGCGGCCACCGTTGGCGATGATGGCCTGCCCTTCGTCGCTCAGAATGAAGTCGACCACGCGCCAAGCCTCGTCCTTGTGTTCGGACGGGGTCGTAATGCAGTGGCCGTGCACATGGCCGAAGGTGTAGTTGGTATCGTCCACGCCGACCGGAGCCAGTGCCACGTCGAAGTTGATGCCTTCCTCGGTGGTGGCCAGTTCGCCGAACAGGCGAGGCATGAACCAGGGACCCTCGAGCACCATGGCCACGCGTCCGGTGTCCACGCCGACGCCGCCGCCGGCAATCACATCCGGTCCCGGCGACCAGCCGTTGGCGATGGTGTCGTAGACCACGAACTGCAGGCCGGAGATCACATCCTCATGGTCCCATCTGGCCTCCGTGGGTTCGACGATTGTGTCCCACTCCACGTGGCCGTTGCGGCGCATGAAGTTGGCGCAGCGGCCGTACCCGCCGTTCCAGCCGGCCGCCTGGGCCCAGCCGTAGGTCTTGGAGCCGCCTTCTTCGAACGACAGCGTTTCAATGGTGGACTTGAACTCATCCCACGTCCAGCCGGCGGCCGGGTAGGCCACGCCCTTGGCGTCGAAGATATCCTTGTTGTAGTAGATGACCAGTGGCCCCGTGTCGGTTGGGGTCATGTAGGTGGCCCCGTCCCATTGGGTCATGCTGTCGTAGTTCTCGTTGTGCGGGAACTTGTCGCCGGAATCCGTGGCGGCAATGAAGTCGTCCAGGGGTGCCAGGACGCCGTTTTCGGCATAGGACTGGAACTGCCAACCTTGGTAGTAGAGGATGTCCGCAGAAGTGTTGCCGGCGAAGTTGGCCTGGATTTTCTGGTAGTAGCCGCCGGGGTACTGCTCCACGGTCACGTTGAGATCGTCGTTGGCCGCCATGAAGGCGTTGACCATGTTGTCGTAGACCACGGCGTCCTGCACATCGGCCCAGGCGGACAGGCGCAGGTCCACCATCTCGGCGGACGGCGCGGCGCCATCGCCGGTGTCGGCCGCCGGGGCACCCGGTGCGGCACAGGCCGCGGCCAGACCCAGACCACCGGCGACCGCCGTCATGCGCAGGAAGCTGCGGCGACTCAATCGATTCTGCATACGTTCGGACATGGCGTTGCTCGGCTCCTTGGCTGACAACTTGTGGTAAAGAGGGAACCTGCCCGAGGATAGACAACCCGGCTTGGCCGTGCGGCCAAGACACGGGGCCCCCGCAGGCGGGAATACCCTCGACAGGACTCGAACCTGTGCTCCCGGCTCCGGAGGCCGGTGCTCTATCCAACTGAGCTACGAGGGCTGGAAAGCGGGATTATACCAATGGAATCCCGGCTGAAACCCGGGACCGTGCAACTGGCGCGGCGCGAACTCGCGAGCGGTATCAACCGGGGTTGCCGCCGCTGATGGCCGGAACGAAGTGAATTTCGCTGTCCGACGAGATCTCACTGCCCAGTTTTTTGGTCTTGATGATCCCGTCCACGGCGATGGCGATGCCCGGCCGTACGCGGTCCCCGTCGAATAGACGCGCGCGGATACCGGGGCACTCCGCCTCGAGGTTTTCGAGGACCTCGCGGATTGTTGTGCCGGGCACGTCCAAGTTTTCCCGGCCCTCGCTCAGGGAGCGCATCAGGGGCGGAATCCAGACGTTGGGCATGGGCGGCGTCCCCGATGCCGGACCGACCCCTGCACGATGCCGGTCCGGCTCAGAAGGTTGGTTCAGGCACTGCCGTTCTGGAGTTCCAGAACCTTGCCCGGCGACATCGGCAGTTCGGTGGGCCGGATGCCGAGCGCATCGTGCAGGGCCGCGGCCAACGCGCCGGCCGGCGGGACAATCGGGGTCTCACCGCAGCCGCGCACGCCGTAGGGGTGGTCCGGCCAGGGGACCTCCACCAGCACCGTTTCAATCATCGGCAGGTCAAGCGCCGTAGGCATGCGGTAGTCCAGCAGGCTGGCGTTGAGCAGCCGCCCGTCCTCCGAGTAGATGTACTCCTCATTGAGCGCCCAGCCGATACCCTGGGCGACGCCGCCCTGGATCTGGCCCTCAACGTAGCTGGGGTGGATGGCCTTGCCCACGTTCTGCAAGGCCGTGTAGCGCAGGATGTCCACCTTGCCCGTATCCGGATCCACCTCGATGTCCACGATGTGGACGCCGAAGGCGGCGCCCCACTCGGGCGGGGCCACGGATGCCGTGCCGACAATCGGCTCGCCGGCGGCATCGGCCTTTTGGGCCACCTCGTTGAAGGGCATCGACGTGCCGTTGTGGGAGAAGACACCGTCGCGGTAGGACACTTCGGAGGCGTCCACTTCCATCAGGTCCGCGGCGCGGCGCGTCATTTCCTCCTTGAGCACCACGCCCAGTTCGTGGACGGCCATGCCGGTGACGGCGGTGGTGCGGCTGCCGCCGGTCAGGTCGGTGTAGCCCACCGCTCCCGTGTCGGCCACGCGGGTGTTGATCTGCTCGTAGGGAATCTCCAGGGTTTCGGCCAACTGCATGGCGATGGAGGCGCGCGTGCCGCCAATGTCGGTCGAGCCTTCCATCAGGTTGACGGAGCCGTCGCCGTTGACGTGGGCCGAGGCGCTGGACTTGCCGCCCCAGTTCATCCAGTACCCGGCCGCGACCCCGCGGCCCCGGTTGGCGCCTTCCAGCGGTGTGGCGAAGTGCGGATGGTCGATGGCCATCTCCAGGGTTTCCTTCAGGCCCACGCGGCCGTGGGGCAGGCCATTGACCTGTCGGTCGCCTTCCTCCACTGCGTTGAGCATGCGGAACTCCAGCGGACACATGTCGACGGCCCGCGCCAGTTCGTCCACGACGGTCTCGGAGGCGAAGGCCGCGTTGGTGCCGCCGGGAGCCCGGTAGGGGGAGGCCTTGGGCTTGTTGACGAGCACGTCGTAGCCATCCAGCGTGACGTGGGGAATCTTGTAGGGGGCCAGGATTACGAGCGAACCGGACGGGACCGGGGAACCCGGATAACCGCCCGCCTCGTAGGCCATGGAAACCTCGGCCGCGGTGATGTGCCCGTCCTTGGTGGCACCCATCTTGACCTTGATGTGGGAGCCGGACGTCGGACCCGTGGCCTTGATGACATCAGTGCGCGACATGCAGACCTTGACCGGCTTGTGGCCGGCCTCGCGGGACAGGATGGCAGCCACCGGCTCGACATAGACCGGGATCTTGCCGCCGAAGCCGCCACCGATCTCGGTCGGCACGACCGTGATTTCCGAGACCGGCTTGTCCAGGATGCTGGCCAGCTGGCCGCGGGCTGCGAAGGCACCCTGGGTGCTGGTCCAGACCGTCAGTTGTCCGTCCTGGTTCCACTGCGCCGTGGACGCGTGGGGCTCGATGTAGCCCTGGTGCACGGTGGCGGTGTCGAATTCCCGCTCGATGACCACGTCCGCTTCCGCGAAACCCTGTTCGATGTCTCCCAGCTGGTGCCGGAAGTGGGCGGCGACGTTGGTTTCGGCATCGGCCTGTTCGCCCAGGCCATCGGTGCGCAGTTCCGGGTGCAGGATGGCCGCGCCGTCGGCCATGGCCTCCTGGACGGTGAGGACGGCTGACAGGACCTCGTAGTCCACTTCAATCAGGGCGGCCGCATCCTCCGCGGTGCCGAGGTCCACGGCGGCCACCGCCGCCACGGCGTGGCCGTCGTAGAGGGCCTTGTTGCCGGCCAATACGTTGTTGGAGGCGTAGCGCATGTTGGCGCTGCCGCCCTCGCCCAGTTCCTCGATCACGTCGCCCAGCTGCGGCAGGTCGGCTCCGGTCACCACTGCGCGCACGCCCGGGAGGGCCTCGGCCTTGGATGTGTCGATGTTCCGGATGCGCGCGTGGCCGTGCGGGCTGCGCAGCACCACGCCGTAGAGCATGCCCGACATCTGTGTGTCGTTGCCGTAGACCGCCCGGCCCGTGACCTTGTCCACGCCGTCGGGGCGCAGCGGACGCGATCCGATTACCTTGAATTGCCCTTCACTGGCCATGGTGTTTGCTCCTGGTTTTAGGCGGAGAGAACGTTAGCCGAGTCCTGAACCGCCCGGACGATCTTGTCGTAGCCGGTGCA
>JAAXGZ010000080.1 GCA_012271135.1 Caldilineales bacterium
GAGGGCCAGATCCAGGGAGGCACCGTGCAGGGCATCGGCTGGGCGCTGAACGAGGAGTACGCTTACAACGACCAGGGCGTCATGCTGAACTCCAGCTTCCTGGACTACCGCATGCCCACCAGCCTCGACGTGCCGATGATCGAGACGGTCATGGTGGAAGTGCCGAACCCCCGGCATCCCTTTGGATTGCGCGGCGTGGGAGAGGCGCCCATCATTCCTCCGCTGCCGGCCATAGCCAACGCCGTCTCCAACGCCATTGGGGTGCGCATCAACCAGTTGCCCATCACCCCGGCTGTCGTGCTGGAGGCCCTGGAAGGCAAGGGCAACTAACATTACGCGGCAGGAGCGCCATCCATAGCGGTCTGACATAATGGCGACCAGAGCAGGCCCCGCACACGACGGGGCCTGTTTTCGCGTGTAGACGTTCCGCAAAGCTGCGTCGGCGCGGTACTTCCGAACTACAATAGAATGGCTATTCATCCTTCCTGCGCCCCTTCGCGCCAGTGCCGCGATTCCGTGAGCCGCGGCCGGGAAAAGACCTCGCCGATATGACCAGCCCCACCCGTTCCTTTGGCCGCTCCAGCAGTATTCTTGCCGTCCTGGGCAACTCCGACTTCCGGTTGCTCTGGCTGGCCGGCGGCGCCGACAACTCCGGACGGTGGATGGAGGCCGTGGTTATGGCGCTGCTGATGCTGGATATCGGCGGCTCCGTGCTGCAGGTGGCGTTGCTCTTCGCGTTCCGCTGGTCGCCCATGCTGCTGTTCGCGCTGGTCTCGGGGATGGTGGCCGATCGCGCCAACCGCTACCTCGTGATGATTGCGGTCCGAGCCGGGATCGTCGCGGTGATGGCGGCGCTGCTGCTGCTGGTGGTCAGCGACCACGCCAGGCCGGAGCACCTGTTCGTCGGCTCGCTGTTCCTGGGCTGGCTCTATGTACTGGAATTTCCGTCCAGGCGGTCCTTCATCTATGAGTTGGTGGGTAGCAGGGAGTTGGTGGGCGCCATGTCCCTGGAGACCATCACCACCACCATAGGGAGGCTGCTCGGGCCAATCGCCGCAGGCTTCGTCGTGGGCCAGGCCGGCTTCATCGTTGCTTTCGCCACTTTGTTGGGCTTGTACGGCCTCGCCTTCGTCTTCGTGGTCCTGGTACGGTCCCGGCTGCCCGCCAGGGGGAACGGACGATTCGCCATCTGGGAAACGGCCAGAACCGGGTTCGGTTATGCATTCAGCAACCCGGTTGTTCGCGCTGTGCTGATGGGCACGGTGATCTTCAACGCACTGGCCTTCAGCGTGGAGTCGCTATTCCCGGTGGTGGCCACCGATCACCTGGAGGTTGGCCCGGAACTTACCGGAGTTCTGATTTCCGCCCAATCCTTCGGCACGCTGGGCGCGGCGTTGGCGATCGGCCTGGTACCCAACCTGCGCTATCACGGCAGGGTCTTCTGCTTTGGGATGGGGATCCAGCTGATCAGCCTGATCGGCTTCGCCCTGTCTCCATGGTACCCGTTGTCGTTCGTGCTGTTGCTGATTTCCGGCTTGGGGGCGGCCGGCTTCAGCACTATGCAGAGCACCATCATCATGCTCTCCTCTCCGCCGGAGATCCGGGGCGCGATCCTGGGTGTGCTGGGCCAGTGCATTGGAGTCGCGGCAGTGGGGGGCGTAATCGTCGGATTTGTGGCTGATTACCTAAGCGCTCATATTGCGGTGGCGTTGAGCACGGGCCTGGGCCTGACGCTGTTGATTCCGGTGATGCTGTTTACGCCGCTCATCAAGAGACCGATTGCACCGGCGGAAGAGTGAGGGACGGGGATGAGGAAGTGGATAATGTGGAATGTGGGTTCATCCGGCAGGAAAGGGGAATATTTGACGACTACTGCGACGGCCTTCACTGGCTTTGCCTGCCTTGGGTGTGTCGTCACACTCGCCGTCATTCCCGCGCAGGCGGGAATCCAAACCCCATCGTCTGACCCTGCAAACAACACCGGATGAGAAAGCTCGGGGCTGACGAATCAAACCACCCAGCGTCTGCATCATGGCCAGAAAGCTCCACGGCACCTTGTCTACCGGGGGTTTGGATTCCCGCCTGCGCGGGAACGACGGGTTTGGGACAGTCGTGAGATTAAAATGCGATTGCCCTGGGAGTCGATGGCCTTCGCTCCCACTTTGCCTTGCCCATGTTACCCGAGGAATTACAGGGCGCCCTCGGCTTCCAAAGACTCCAGTTCCTCCGGCGTCAGCCCGCCGATGCCGCAGAGAATCTCGCTGTTGTGCTGGCCCAGGGTGGGCGGGGTTTCAGCGGGGGAATCGACACAGGCCGTGAGGCGCACCGGCGTGCGGGGCGAGCGGAAGGCGCCCCCGAGGGTGTCGCCCGTGTCTACGTACATCCTGCGGCCCTCCAGATGCGGACAATGGGCCAGGTCTTCCATGGTCTGGGCCATGCCCATGGAGAAACCCAGCGCCACAAGCCTTTCCGCGATCTCCAGCTTGCCCAAGTTGACCGACCACCCCTCGATGGCCGGGACAAACTCGTTGACGAAGAATTCTCCTCCCTGTTCGCCGCCAAGGAACCTGGGGTCTTCAGCCAGGTCGTTGCGGCCGATGGTTTGCCACAACGCCCGCAGGCGGTCCTCGGTGCGCGCTCCCGCCAGCACCACGTAACCGTCCTTGGCCCGAAACGTGACCCCGGCGGTGGCCATGCGGTCGTGGGAACGCATGGGGGCCTCTCCGGTGGAATGGTAATGGTTCATATTGCTCTCGATGTGAGACACCATGCATTCGTACATAGCCACGTCGATGTGCTGCCCCCGCCCGGTCTTGCGCCGCGTTTCCAGCGCCAGCACGATGCTGAGGGCGGCCCACAGTCCCGGGATGGAGTCGCCAATGTTGTCGCCAACGGCCTGCGGAGGGCCGTCGGGATCGCCGGTCATCTCCATCCACCCCGACATCGCCTGGATGGCCATATTGTTGGCCGGCCAGCTGGAGTACGGGCCGGTCAGTCCCTCGCTGTCGCCGTAGCCTGTGATGCTGGCGTAGACCAGTCCCGGATTGATCTCGCTGAGTCGCTCGTAGCCCAACCCCAAGCGCCGGAAGGCCCCCGATCCCCAGTTGTCCACCAGCACGTCGGACACGGCCACCAGGTTCTTGAAGGCCTGGTTGCAGCGTGGATGGCGCAGGTCTATGCTGACGCTCTTCTTGTTCCGGTTGATACCCAGGAACCGCGAGCTCATCCGATTGCCGTCGGCGCCGGTCACGAAGGGCGTTCGGCCCCGGGCAATGTCGCCGGTGCGCGGGCGCTCGATCTTGATGACTTCGGCCCCCATGTCGGCCAGGATCAGCGAGCAGAACGGCCCTGCGACGATGTGAGTGGCGTCCAGGACACGAATGCCCTCCAGGGGCAGGGGCAGGCCGGTTGGCATGCTGAGTGGGAACTGCGCGGGAGTGGTCATGGTTCTACTCCGATTGGGCTTCCAAATAGGGATTTCAGGTGACCTGATGCGGGCTTATCCTAATAGCAATCGACTTCAGGTGGCCAACGCCCCGAGACTCTGGCAGTTGCCGTGGAGAAAATGATATGCGAGCCAAGGGAGTTTCCCACATAGCGGTCTGCGTAGCCGACCTTGACCGTTCCCTGCATTTCTATCGTGATCTGCTGGGGCTGATGGTCAGGCTGCACACGACCCAGGACATGGCAAGGAGGCCCGGCGCCGAATCAGCGGAAATGTACCGGATGCCCCGGGAATCCCGTACCGTGGCCAACGTGTGGTTCGACGATCCCGACACCACCCAACCGTTCCTGGTGCTGACCTCGCACCCCGGGAGCCAGGTCGATGGCGTGCCCATCAAGCTGGACCAGATCGGGATCAGCCACATTTCCTTCGAAGTGGAGGATGTCCGGGCCTGCGCCGAGGAGTTGATGGCAAGGGGCGTTCCCCTGGCCGGAACACTGGACGATTTCACCGACGAGGAGGGAGTGATGCGCACATTCTTCGTCTACGACCCCGACGGCATTCTTGTACAGTTCGATCAGGGGCCGGGCCGGTAGGGGCGGCTCACTCCGGCAGGCCATAGCTGCCCAGCAGGCCGTCCACCATGCCGGTGGCGCGCTCCCAGTCGTAGGTGCGGTAGGAGTTGTTCCGCACCACGTAGCCCGCGCCGGCGTAGAACAACTCGAACTGGATGTGGCGGGAGGCGAACTCGGAGCCGATGGCGTCCCAGGCCAGCTTGAACAGCTTGACGCGTTCCCCGGTTTCCGGCCCTACGGCGCTCTGGCTGCGGTCGATGTAGTCGGCGATTTCAGGGTTGCCGAAGTCCTTGACCGACGACGGAAGCATGATCGGGCTGCCGCCGGCCAGGTCTCGCAGCGTGTTCATGATCTGCGGGTACAAGTCCTGGGCCATGACCTGCGCCGTGTATAGAGGGTGACGGTCAGGGACGTAATACGGCCCAAGGTAACGCCCCTGCACCTCCATGCCGTTTACCATCCCCTCGATTACCCCGGCCTGTGCCGCCAGCCTGCCCAACGTCTCCACCACCTGGGGCACGCGGGTCAGGTCGTTGGCGTCGGCCATCTTGCGGGCCAGCCCAACCAGGAATCGCAGCTTCACCATCACCCGTACCTGCGACTGGTAGTTCTGGAGGATGTGCGTGGGCGCCTCGTGAAACTGGTCGCGGCACAGCTTGATGTCGCGGTTGATGAAGACCCGTTCCCACGGCACCTTGACCTCGTCGAAATAGAGGACCGCGTCGTTTTCGTCCAGGCTGAAGGACAGGGGATTGTCGAACTCGCTGGCGGCCCAGGCCTCGTAGGACTTGCGCGACAATATCTTGAGCCCCGGGGCGTTCATGGGCACGGCCACCGAAAACGCATGCTTCTCGGCGCCGGGGGTCAGGGGCTGGATGGTGGTGCAAAGCACCTCGTTGGCCAGGATGCTGCTGGTGCCCAGAGTCTTGGCTCCCTTGATGGTCACTCCGGTGGAGTCCTCGTCGCAAATGCCGGCCACAAGGAACTCGTCATGCTCGCCGGTCCACCCCTGCGGGTTGGTGATGGTGTAGGTGACGAACAGGTCGTTGTCGCGTACGTGCCGGTAGTATTCGGCCAGGGCCCTGGCCCGGTCCTCGCCGTGGGCCTTGAACAGGTCGAGCCGCATCATCATGCCCGCCAGCGACGATGCCACGTGGTCCGGCGACCGGCCCATGTATCCGTAGGTGCACTCCGCCCACGATTCCATGGCCTTGCGACGGGCCACCAGCTCTTCGTAGGACTCGGGCAGCTGCCAGCAACGGTTGACCCGATCGTGGCAGGTAGGCGACTCGAAGGTCATCATCTGCAAGTTGTCAGGGTTGGCCTGGAAGTCGTAGAGGCCCGCCGTAGTGCGAATGGCGTTACGATAGGCCGGATGGTCCACGACATCCGTTACCAACTCCCCGTCCAGGAAGACCTGGCGCCCGTCCCTCAGGCTGTCAAGGTACTGCTGTCCTGTCTTGACCATTATTTGCTCCGCCGCTGATCGCGAGCCTCAACTCAATGTCACCGAAAGGCGCTGCCCCCGCGCTGCCCGTACCGAGTATAGGCGGCGGCGCGTAGTAGTAACAATAGCACAGGAGTCCGGCTCTCACGCCGCTGTCTCCTTTGCTATAATCGGCTCTGAATCGATCCTTCCGGCAGGTGACCCATGCGCCTGATTTCATGGAACGTCAACGGCATCCGGGCCGTGCACAAGAAGGGATTCCTCGAGTGGTTCGAGTCGGAGCAGCCCGATGTGCTGTGCCTCCAGGAGACCAAGGCCCACGAGTCGCAGCTACCCACGGCCCTCAAGGACGTGGAGGGCTACCGCGCTTGGTTTTCCCAGCCCGAGCGCAAGGGCTACAGCGGCGTGGCCCTGTACACCCGCCGTGAGCCAAGAAGTGTCGGCTTCGGACT
>JAAXGZ010000110.1:0-2659 GCA_012271135.1 Caldilineales bacterium
ATCCCCGAGGAGGTCGACGACTTCGAGACCGAGGCGACCCGCTACCTCAACGGCGAATGGCCGTCCGAGGAGCAATTCATAATGTACCGCCTCGTCCGCGGCGTTTACGGCCAGCGCCAGCCGGACGTGCAGATGATGCGCATCAAGATCCCCGGCGGCGCGCTCACGCCCGAGCACCTGGAAGCCTTCGGCGACGTCGTCAGCGGGTACGCCCCGCTCAAGAAGGGCCACATCACCACCCGCGAGAACCTGCAGGTCCACTTCGTCAAGCTCGCCGACACCCCGCACGTCATGCGCATCCTCGGCGACGCCGGCCTCATCACCCGCGAGGCGTGCGGCAACACCGTCCGCAACGTGGTGGGCTCGCCGTACGCGGGCGTCGACCCCGACGAGGTATTCGATCCCACGCCGTACCTGGCGGCCTACGTCCGGTTCGGCGTCCGCCACCCCATCACCCAGGGCTTTCCCCGCAAGTTCAAGTCGGCCTTCACCGGCACCGATGCCCGCGACCACGTATCGGCGGCCATCCAGGACCTTACCTACGTGTCGCAGGTACGCGTCGTAGACGGGGTGGAGCAGCGGGGGTTCAAGGTGTTCTGCGGCGGCGGCACGTCGATAATGCCACGGCTGGCCAAGCCGCTGTACGAGTTCGTCCCGGTCGCAGACTACCTGCGGGTGGCGCTGGCCATCTGGACGGTGTTCAACAACGCCGACATGCTGCGCAAGAACCGCATGATGGCCCGGCTCAAGGTTCTGATCGACCGCATCGGCCTCGACGAATTCCGCGGCATGGTGGACGCCGAGCTGGAGAGCATCGGGCCTATCGACCCGACTCCGTACCTGCAGGTTGACGAACTGTTGCGCGAGGTTCCGCCGCCGGCTGCTGCCGGCAACGGAGCCGCAGCCCATCTCCGCTCTCCCTCCGGAGGAGGGTCAGGGCGGGGGCAGTTCAGCAGGTGGCGGGAGACCAACGCGGAGGCACAGCGGCAGGAAGGCTACTACACCGTGATGGTCAAGCCCGAGCGGGGAAACCTGGACGGGCCGCAGTTCCGGGCCCTGGCTGAGGTCATGCGCCGCTACACCGGCGGTCGTGCCCGCGCCACCCAGGAGCAGAACCTGCTGCTGCGTTTCGTGCCGGAGGCCGCCCTGCATGCGGTATGGGAGGAATTGGACAGAATAGGCTTGGCCGAACCGGATGCCAGGGCCATCACCAACGTGGTGTCCTGCCCCGGCACTGACAGCTGCAAGCTGGGCATTACCTCCTCCATGGGCTTGGCCAAGGCTCTCAGGGAGGAGATGGACCAATGGGGCGAGGACCTGCTGGATGACCAGGGAGTAAGGGACATTCGCATCAAGATGTCAGGCTGCCCCAACGGCTGCGGCCTGCACCACATCGCCAATATCGGATTCCACGGCGCGGCCCTCAAGGGCCCGGACGGCAACCAGGCCCCTGCATACGAGTTGTTCCTGGGCGGGAATTACGGCGACAACCGGGTAGAGGATTCCCGCGTCGGGACTCGGATTCCCCGGGTCAAGGTCCCGGCAAAGGCCGCGCCCGGCGTGCTGAAGACCATCGTGAGCTACTACAAGAACAATCGCGCCGACGACTCGGAAAAGTTCAACCGGTTCCTGGACCGGGTTGGGCTGGAGGAATTGACCGAGGTTGCCTTGGCAGCCGAGGAGTCGGCCCGGACGGCGGCTCCCGGGTCGGATATGTACGTGGACTGGGAACGCACCAACACTTACAAGCTGGAACGGGGCGAGGGCGAGTGCGCCGTGTAATCCACCACAGAGGACACGGAGGGGACAGCGGTATTGGCCTGTTCTCTGCGGCTGGAAAATTATGCCTGCATCGCTAAACGGACGCACCATAGCCTATGTCGAGGCCCGGCTGCAATCGCAGATGGGGGCGCTGGTGGAGCGCCACGGCGGAGTTCCCCTGCCCGCACCCGTGCTACAGGAGGTCTACAACACCAGCACACCGGAGGTGTCGGGCCTGATCGATGACCTGTGCGGCGGCAGACTCGACGTTGTGGTGCTCCAGACGGGCGTTGGAACCCAGGCCCTGTTCGGGGCTGCTGAGGCCCGGAACAAACTGCCGGAGATGCTGGCCTCGCTGGACATGCTCACCGTCGTGGCGCGCAGCCCCAAGCCCGCGGCGGTGCTGAGGCGAAACAACGTGCGCATCGACCTGATGCCGCCCGAACCCTACACCACCCAGGACCTGATCCAATGCCTGAATACCATGGAGTTCTCCGGGCGCGCGGTGGCGGTACAGGCCTACGGCGGCCCCAACAACCTGCTGACCCGGACACTGCGGGAGTGGGGAGCCAGCGCCAGGGAGGTCTCTCTCTATAGCTGGGGGCTGCCGGAGGATGTTTCACCCGTATTGGAAATGTTCCGGAGGTTGGCAACAGGTGACGTCGACGCCGTGGCCTTCACCAGCCAGCCGCAGGTGAGCAACCTGCTGTCCATCGCCCGCCAGTCGGGACAGGAGGACACCTTGCGGCAATGCCTGAACTCCGATTCGGTGGTGGTGGCCTCGGTGGGCCCGGTCTGTACCCGCCGCCTGCTGGATAACGGGCTGGCCGTTGACGTTGAGCCCGAGCACCCGCACATGGGTAGCCTGGTGATCGCGCTGGCGGAGCACTTCCAGGGC
>JAAXGZ010000110.1:2681-3911 GCA_012271135.1 Caldilineales bacterium
CGCCGCCTGCTAGTCGGGATCCACGGGGCGGCCGCGCCACATCCGCCGCGTTTGGGATGCTCCGACGCCTCCCCGTGGCGCGCGATAGTAGATGACGTAACCCGCCACCACCAGAGCCACGCCGGCAAGGAAAAAGTAGAGCCAGCCCAGCACCGCCCCCACCANNCCTGGCGGCGCGGCTGTTCCCCGGGTTCCTCCCCGGCATTCTCCAGTATCTCCTCGATTTCCTTCTCGTAACGCCGCTGGTTCATGCCTTTCGCCGCCTGCGAAGAATCTCCGTCTCGGATTGATTCGTAAAGTGATGGAATTCTACCCCATGCCAGCCCTCATTTGGGGATTTACTCGCGACAAGATTCGGGCCCTCTTCCGGTCTCTCGCCGAAGGCTCGCCGCGACGGGGCTGGCAGCCGGTCAGCCGAAGCGTCCCGAGATGTAGGCCTCGGTGCGTTCGTCCTCGGGGTTCGTGAATATCTTGCTGCTTTCGTCGAACTCCACCAGGAACCCGCCGATGTTGCGCTCGTCGCTTAGCATGAACGCGGTCTTGTGCGAGACCCGGGCCGCCTGCTGCATGTTATGGGTGACGATGATGATGGAGTACTGCTCGCACAGCTCGTTCATCAGCTGCTCGATGGCCAGCGTGGCTATGGGGTCGAGGGAGGAGCAGGGCTCATCCATCAGGATTACGCGAGGTTCCACCGCCAGCGCCCTGGCAATGCACAGGCGCTGCTGCTGCCCGCCGGAGAGGGCCAGGGCGCTGCTGCCCAGGCGGTCCTTGACCTCGTCCCACAGCGCGGCGCCCACCAGCGACCGTTCCACCAACTCGTTCAGGTTGCCGCGAAAGCCGTTGATGCGCGGCCCGAATGCCACGTTGTCATAGATGGACTTGGGGAACGGGTTGGGCCGCTGGAATACCATGCCGACCAGGTAGCGGATTTCGGTGGGGTCGACCTCCGGGCCGTAGATGTTCCGGCCTTCGAAGATTACGCGCCCGCTGACCGATGCCGTGGGCACCAGGTCGTTCATGCGATTGAAGCTCCGCAGCAGGGTGCTCTTGCCACAGCCGGAGGGGCCGATGATGGCGGTGATCCGGTTTCGCGGCACATCCATGCTGACGTTGTTCACCGCGGGCTTGGCGCTGTAGAAAACGCTCAGCTCCTCGGCTCTGATGATGGTTTCGGTGGCTACTTGCAAGGCCCTATCCTTCCAGTCGATTTTGGAACTTGTTCCGCAG
>JAAXGZ010000086.1 GCA_012271135.1 Caldilineales bacterium
GCTAACATACTAGGGCTGGGGGCCCAGGGACCGCCGGCCCAAGTCGAACCGGGGCCGGCGCGTGAACGGGCAGTTGACCAAGCTGCAGCGCAAGGGGGCGCGCAAGCGCGACGATGCCACACACCAAGCCAGTCGCAAGCTGGCGGACAGGGCGCACACCGTGGTGGTGGAGGACCTGCACACGAAGGCCATGACCAAGTCGGCCAAGGGCACGGTGGAGGCACCCGGCAAGCAGGTCAAGCAGAAGTCGGGGCTCAACCGCAGCATCCTGGCGAGCGGCTGGGGCGGTCTGGAGCGCAAGCTGGCGTACAAGGCGGGCGAATTGCGGAAGGTGGACCCGGCCTACACGTCGCAGAGGTGCAGCCGGTGCGGCCATGTGCACAGGGACAACCGGCCGTCGCAGGCGGTGTTTGCGTGCGGGGCCTGCGGGTTCCGTGCGAATGCCGACCACAATGCGGCGGTCCACATTTTGGTGCGTGCGGGACTTCCGTGCGTGCCCGTTTCGGCCCGTGGGACAGGGGCTTCTGCACGGCGAGGGGCGATCCCGTGGGGGTCCCCGACGACCCGTGAACGAGACTGGGACAACCTGCGTGTCAAGTTGTCTTGGTAAGTCCCAAGTTCAATCCGGAGATGATGACGTTCGTGTCCAGGACACCCTCATGACCGGACCAAGTGGGTCTCGGATCGGTACTCTTCCATGAGGCGGGCCACGTCCTCGGGGCCGATGCCTTCCGCTCTCCGTATTGGAGGAGCTGTTTCCACTCCTGCTCTTCGATGTAGCGGACCACTGCCATGCGCAAAAACTCGCTTCTGGAACTGCCCTGCTGCGCTACCGCATCGTTCACCCGTTCCACCATTTCAGGCGGCAGGGAGAACGTGATTGTCTTGGTTGTGCGTGCCATGAGTACGAGTTGTTACTGGTCTTACCCAACTAGTGTGCATGATGCTGCATGTCCGCCTACAGGGCAACACGGGCATCAGAACGGCTGCGCGTAGGTGGGCCGGAAAGCATGCCGGTCGAGATGTACAGTCAGGTCAACTGAACGGCCGGCCGGCAGGTCCACGCGCACCCACCGATCTGAATCGGCTTCCAACGCGCTCTCCTCATTGCCATCCGCCTCCACGGCCTTGATGCGGTGTTCTCCGAACGCTCCGCCCTGGATGAGCAGGGAGCGACATTCCCCGGGGTGGATGTTCACTAGGCTGACCGAGACTGTGTCGGCGTCCATCGCGGTTACCAGGGCTGCCGTGTCCGGCGGCAGGCCCGGCCCCCGTTCCGTCGCGTCGAAGTACCTGAGCCGGGTGTGCAGGAGACCCCCGTGGTACACGATCTGCGGCCCACCGCAGGTTAGCTGCAGCAGACTTTCGGTGTGGACCGGATTGCGGTCCTGCCAGTGATGGACGTCCCAGGTCTCCGGATCCCCGTCGTCGTTCCGGATCAGATCCATGCGGCGCAGCACCTCGCTGTACTGGTTCTGCAGAATCTGTGATGGGTAGTCCGGTAGTTCTCCCTGCAGGTAGAGGAACCAGGGGCCGGCATGCTGATCGTCGCCCTTGCCGCGGCCCGGCGCCAGCCGGCTCCATTCGTTCCGCATCTCCGGTACGCGCTCGAGGCGGGCCAGGTCCTCCTCGGCGAAGGACATGAAGTAGAGCTGTAACAGGTGTTGCGGTCGGAATGTCCGAAACGACTGCCAGCCCGAATCGGTGCGGCGGTGGGGCACCAGCCACCGGCCGTTGTCCTCCCGGCCCTGCGACTGCACGAAGTCCAGCTGGCCGCGCGGGATGTCCAGATAGCCCATGTCGCCGGTTAGCAGAACCGCATTCATGGCCGCCACGGTCAGGGGTTCGATGATCGTGGGGAAACCGTGCGGCCACGACCAGCCGTAGTAGCCGCCCCACCACTTGCCGTCCATACACTCACCGATGGTGCCGGAGGGGCCGACATTGTCCGGACAGATGCCGTTGTTGCACCGAATGCGGTCCGCCCAGGATTCCAGGTAGTCCAGGACCCAGCTTCGGTATTTGTCTTCCCCTGTCAGTGCATAGGCATGGGTCACCAGGCTGGTGGCAGTCAGGTTGAGTGGTACGTCGCCACGCATCATGCGCCGGTTCAGGGCATCCAGGATGACCGCAAAGGCGTCGTTGTCGCACCAGTCCGCCTTCTCCACCATCTCCCCGCTGTGCCAGGCCTCCTGTCGGCTCGGCACGTCCAGGTCCTCGTAGGGCAGGGGATAGTCGGACAGAACCCAGCGATGGGTTTCCCAGTCCTCGACCGAGTTTTTGAACCGCGGGCCACGGCTACCGTTGATCGGGGAACGCATCTGCTGGAGTTCGGGATCCCAGTTTTGGGCCTCCGGGTCCTCGCCCGTGTACATGTGGGCGAAGCGCAGGGCTCGGGCCCGGTCTGGCTGCCGCTGCGGATCCGCCAGGCCGAAGTAGTAGAAGTAGATGGACGACTCCCCATGGTGCATCCAGTCGTAGTAGCCGTCGAATTCGCGGTGGATTTGGCCGTAGGCCGTGAACTGCCGGGTCACGGCATCCCACAGCATGCGACTCTGCTCATGCAGATCCGCCGCCCCGCCCAAGGCGTAGAACAGGGGCCAGTTGTGATAGCTCTCGTACCCGTCGTCCGAGCCGTCCATGCCCGGCCATCGATCGCGCCAGACGAAGGTGCCGTCGGCGCGCGTGTAGCGCGCCTGGTACATGCGCGCGGTTTCGTTCATGACGGAGATCAGGTGGCGCTGACGCAGGGCCCAGTCCGGACTGGGTGCTGTCTGGGTAGCCACGACGTGCATGGCGGATTCCTTGCTGTCGGGATGTCAAAACGGAGTAAGGCCAATCGGTGGAGATTGGGCCTTGGGTCGGCTGTGCTCGGACCCATCCCCAAGGGCCTGCACCGGGATGCACGGAAGGACAGGTTGGACGGGTCAGCGGCTGGCTTGTGCAAACATGGCCTTGCGCCGGAAACGGGCCGGGGTGTGGTCATGCACCGATTCCGAGGCCAGAATGCGCTGGCTGCGTTCGTCCAAGGGCAGATTGATCCGCTGGCCGCCGGAGCGGTGGGAGGCATGGATGCCGAACGCAACCTCCAGGGCGTGGCGCGCATCATCGCCCGAACAGCGCGGGCTGTCGCCGGTCTCAATGCAGTGAAGCAGGTCGGAAATGATGATTTCCCCCATGCCTTCGATGCTGACCGGCCAAGGGTAGGGGTACTTGACCGGCAGGCCTGCCCCGCGGATCCCGCCGGGCACCAGGCGGTACAGCTCGAAGTCCAGTCCGTGGGTAGAGGAGCGAATCCGGCCTTCGGTGCCGATGGCCTCAAAGTCCCAGCTGGCCGCGCCGCAGTTCATTCCCCGCATGTAGCCGCGCAGGCCGTTGGCAAAGGCTAGGTAGGCATTGCCCTGCAGGTCTTCGTCGGCGGTGGCCGCATCCGTCTCGTTGAGTTCGCCGAACAGCCAGTCCACTCGGCTGTCCGCCAAGAAACACATGGTGTCGATCAGGTGGCTGCCGTTGGATGAGAGCGGACAGGTCCCGTAGCCGGTCACCTGCAGCATCTCGCCCAGATCGCCGGCCTTCATCAATTTGTGGGCTTCGTGGAACAGTGGGTGCCAGCGCCGGGAACAGTTCACGGCCATCACCACGCCGTGGTCGGCACAGCTCTGTACCATGGCGTCCGCCTCCTCCAGCGTGAAGGCGATGGGCTTCTCCGCCCAGATGGCCTTGACGCCGGCCTCGGCGCAGTCTTGGACAATCCGCGCCCGGTAACGGGCGGAGGTGCAGACGCTGACAATGTCGATGCGTTCGGCGGCCAGCATGTCGCGGTGGTCGGCATACAGCTGGCGTTCGGTCAGCCCGAACCGCGATCCGAACTCCGCGCGCTGTCCCTCATGGGGATCGGCTCCGGCGACCAGGTCGGTCTGGTGGGAGGCCGCATAGCTGGGGCCGTGGCAGTAGGGCAGAAAGAAGACTCCGCCCCTGGCCACCTCGTATCGGATCTCGTCGTCGAACGTGTTGCCCATGCGGCCAAGGCCGATAACCGCTGCCCTCAAACGTGCCATGGCGACAAGCCCCTCTTGCTTTGGTTGCGGGAGATGGGCGCCCGGTTCGGCGCCTGGAGCATTGTGGCACAGGACCGCGGAACGTACTTCGACAACAGATGGGAACTACATAGGCGACAACCACGACGGGATTGGGAGATGGGTGTGGCCGCCAGAGGGTTGTTGGGACATCCTCCGACCCGTGGGGGAACTGCTTCCCCGCGTCCCATCGTGTCCGGTACCGACTATTTTGCCGACACTCGGAACAGGGTGCCCGTTGCCGCCCGTGGTTTCCTGGCCAACATCAACGAAAGTGAAACAGTGCCGCTGACACCGCTCCGAATTGAGGTTGATCAACCCTTGAAGTATGCTTTGCAAATTCTGCCATTGAGGTAATCCGCCATAATGCGAGACGAACTAAACACCAAACTGGAAGAAATCCGCACTCGCCGCAACGAAGTACTGGCTTTACTGCAGGACACGGCAGACATTCATGCTTCCTTGGACACAACAAGATGGAGCAACACATGGCCCACGGCAGGTGTTCTGTTCGGGCGCTTTGGCGATCACATGCGGGAACACGCCAACCAGATTGCAGGAACACGCCAAACACTACAGGCCCATTACACCGACATACAACGCAAACTGGCGGAGGCCGAACGGGACTGGGGGCATCTGCTTGGCACTTTGGTAGGCCTGACCGACGACGATCTGGATCGAGTGCCTGAAGATGGTTCCTGGACCATACGCGAAACCCTGGATCACATTCTTTGGACGGAAACCCGATACATGGGGCACATTCAGGCCGCGTTGAAGGAACTCGATCAAGCCTAATTGATCAGAGGGCGTTCTTGTTGAGAGTCTGATACTCGGTTGGCCCCTTAGCTCGCACGATTCCTCTATTCCACATAAAAAGGCCAGACGCACGTTGCCTGACGCAGACAGCCACCGGCACGGCAGCGAACCGTGGGTGGCTTTGGACCGGCAGTTGGATGTCTTGTTTGTCCCGGGCTTGGACGAAGGCTGCTACTGTCACGTGCAGGGCCTGCCGCCTCTGGGGACAATCGGAGTTGCGGCCGGGCTGACAGTGTGGCGAATCCATCCCGGATTCGCCACATCGGTTCCAAGCTAGGTGTCCACAACCCCGTCGGGCCGATCGGGAAGACGGTCTCCGTCCAACAACATTCCTGAAACCGTTCACACCATTGATATGTGGATCCCAAACAAGAAGGGGCGGAGCATCAGGCTCCGCCCTCTGTTGCGGTGTCTGTCCAGGCCCTATCAAGGGTTTGGACATGGCCGTCGGCTCTACTGCGGTGGGGTGACGTCCGCCACGGGCTGGATCTGCTCGCCGGGGATCACCAGGGTCGGCGTAGTGCCTTCGGGCGTAATCAGCAGCTTTTCCGTGTTGGCCAGGGCGTTCGCGTTCTCGCGGGCGATGTGGAAGCTAAGCAGTCCCGGGTTTGCGGTGTAGAGCAGGCCCAGCACCGCTTCGACCGCGGTCGTCGCCCGCGCCTGTTCGGCGGCGGCTTGGGCTCGAACGGTCTGAACTTCCAGATCCAGTTGGGCCTCCAGCAGGTCGTTGGACTTCTGGGCCTCGATCACGGCGCGGTTGGCCTCGACCCGGGCCAGTTCGTTGGCCCGTTCGGCCTGGATGACCTTCTGCTGGGCGGCCAGCCGTTCCTCGTCCAGCTGTGCCAGGAGGACCTTCTGCCGGGTCTCTTCCTGGAGTCGGCTCTGTTCGACCCGAATTTGGCCTTCCTGCAGAGCCTGTTCGGCCGCCGCCTGGGCCTTGGCTCGCAGCTCGTCCTGGGCGGCCTTCTCCGTCTGCAGGCGGCTCTGGACAATTTCGTCGAGGCGCGCCTGGGCTTCCGGTGCAATGGTCACTTCCGGCACGGCCACGTTCTCGACGACCAAGCCGACGTTTTGTGCCAGTTTGTTGATTTCGGAGTCAATGCAGGCCCGCAAGTCATCGCGTGCGGTGCCAATGACCGCGTCATCAAAAGTGCGATCGCCCACACAGACCTTCATGGCCTGTTGCGCACGCTGCACAATGTGGTCCCGGGCCGCCTCGTCGTTGAGATAGAGCGTGTTGTACTGGGCCCAAAGAGTCCGCAGCTGGCCGGCATTCTCCAGGCGCGGGCGGAAGATGTCCCCGCCCGCGGCCAGGCCGATGCGCTGCTTGTCGCTGGTGATGATTTCCGGATCCGCCACCAGGAACGGCACGGCCGACGACGAAACCCGCTTCAGTTCCACAAAGAGACCGACATCGGAGTAGACGCCGGGTCCGACCACGTCGACGATGCGGCCGCCGCGGAACTTGACGCCAACCTCCTGTTCCTCCACCCGGGCCAGGATGTAGTAGAAGCGCGAACCCAGAAGCCAGACCACCAGTCCGACGACGACCAGCACCAGCAGAAAGGTACCGGCCCTGCGGGTGCCCCTGGGTGGAGAGGGTATGTCCATGCGTGCCATTGCTTGTGTCCTGCCGGTTTGCTAAGGCGGAGAAAGGCGGTCTCCGTGCCGATCCGCGAATTCTAGCAGGCAGGTTGGCCGGGAACCCCGCAGGGCACCCAAAATTCGGCAGCCGTGCCGCGGGATCTGCAACTCAAAGGCGGAGTGCTGCGTTAATAGGGATTAGAGTTCTGTCCGATCACCGGGTGACGGAGGTCGCCGGGATAGGCGAAACGGAGCGGGCCATGGTTTCCCGCTGCCCATCAAAGGGACCGATATGAATTTGTTCACGATTTTCGGATCCGCCGAACACAGGGAGCGCACGCGGTCGTTTGACGGTGGCAAGGCGGTCACCGTCTTTGGCTCCGTCGAGCTTGACCTGACCCAGTCGACAATGCAGGGGGAAGAGGCCCTGCTCGAGGTCTTCACGATCTTCGGCTCCACGGCCCTGCGGGTGCCCAAGACTTGGGATGTTGACTGGTCGGGGCTGACCATTTTGGGGTCGGTCGAAGGCGTGAGCCGCGGCAACGGCCCCAAGGCGCGGCGCTTGGTCATCCAGGGCCTGACACTCTTTGGCTCCTTCGAGATCCTGCATGGCAGTTGGGTGGATGCGGCGGACGAGATGGATGAGTGACCCGGTTCTGCGACTGGCCCTCCCGCGCTGCCATCCGACGGACGGCCTTCCGGTGTGAAGTTGGCGATGTGGACGATGGACTGCGATGTGACAAAGGCTCCGGGGATGGTTCCGACACCTCGGACCGCTGCGTCGAGCCTTCTTGGCACCGGTACTCTCCGAGAAGGATCCCGCCCGGCGGGATCCCCCATCGTCACCCTTTCATGCCGCTGAGGGCCAGACTTGAGATGAATTGGCGTTGCAGCATCAGGAACACCAGAATGACGGGTATGCAGGCAATCACGGCCCCTGCCATCTGTACGTGAATCAGGCTGATGAACTGTCCCTGGGCCATCGCCAGTGCCAGCGGCAACGTGAACTTCTCCTTGGAATTGATGACGAGCACCGGCCAGAACAGGGTGTTCCAGATGCCCAGGAAACTGAAGATGCCCAGGGCGCCCAGCCCCGGCCGGGCCAGCGGCAGGATGACGTGCCAGAAGATCTGCCAGTGGCTGCCGCCGTCGATCAGCGTGGCCTCGTCCAGACTGATGGGAATCTGATTGAAGAACTGCCGCAGCAGGAAGGTGCCGAAGGGGGAGAAGAGTCCGGGAACAATCAGGGCCGCATAGGTGTCGATCAGGCCGGCGGACCACACCAGGGTGTACAGGGGAATGATGGTCACATAGTGCGGGATCATCATCGTGGCGAGGTAGAGCAGAAATAGCGGATCCCGGCCGGGGAAGCGCAGACGGGAGAAGGCATAGGCGCTGAGCGAGCAGATCAGAAGCTGTCCGGCGACGGAAATCAGCGTCACGATGGAACTGTTGACTAGGGCCCGGGCCGTCTGGAACTCCGTGAGGGAGGCCATGTAGTTTCCCCACTGCGGCACGGCGGGAATCCACACGGGAGGAAAGGCCTCGATTTCCGCATACGTCTGCAAAGAGGCGGAGATCATCCACAGGAAGGGGGCCACCATCAGGAGGGTGCCCCCGATCAGGACGATGTGCAGCCGGGCGGCCTGGGCGCGGTTCGGCTGCATCAGGCCACGATTCCTTCGGGGCGGGGGACGGTTCCGTCCCGGCCGGCCCTCCGGCGGGGGTCAGGCCTCATTGGTAGAACACCCATCGCCTCTGCAGGACCCACTGGACCACAGTGACGGCGAAGATGATGGCGAAGAGGACCCAGGAAAGCGCGGCGGCGTATCCCATCCGCAGCGATTCGAACCCGCGGGAGTAGATGTAGTAGCTGAGGGTTCGCGTGGCATCGGCCGGACCGCCTTCCGTCATGATGTAGATCGGATCGAACAGCTGCAGCGTGTTGATGATGCCGATGATGAGCGCGAAGAAAAGGGCGGGCGACAGGAGCGGCAGGGTAATCCTGAAGAACTGCCGGCTGCCGGAGGCCCCGTCGATGCTGGACGCCTCATAGTATTCGGTGGGGATGGACTGCAGTCCGGCCAGCAAAATGATCGTCTTCCAGGCCAGGGTCTTCCAGGTGATGGTGATGATCACGGCCGGCATGGCCCATTCGGGACGGGAAAGCCATGGCACCGGCTCCATGCCCAGGGCCGTCAGCAGGTCGTTGATGGGGCCCTGCAGGCTGTACATGTACCGCCAGGCAATGGCGACCGCCGCCCAGGTGGTGATCAGGGGCAGGATGTAGATGGTGCGGTACAGGCCGATGAAGCGCAGGGAGTGGCGCAGGAGCAGGGCCACTAGCAGGCCGAGCAACGTGTTGAGCACTTCCAGGCCAATGGTCAGGTAGAAGGTGTTGTAAAGCGACTTGAAGAATGTGGAGTCGGTGAGCACCTCCCGGAAATTCTTCAGCCCGACAAATTCCATCGGGTCGATGATGTTCCACTCCGAGACACCCAGAACCAGAGCGGTGCCGATGGGCACCAGCTGCAGGGCAAACAGTCCGGCCAGGCTGGGAGCCAGGAACATCAACGCCACCACGAGCGTGCGGGAACCAAGCCGACGGCGGCCCGGGCGCGTACGGGTGGCCGGGACCGTCCCGTCCCGGATCTCGGTGGTTGTCGACATGATCGGTTCAACCCCGCCGCCGCGGGAACCCGTTCAAGGGACAATGGCCGCAGGCAGGCGGCCGCCGGACGATGGTATGCCCTGCCTGCGGCCGGTCCCCGGGGACCGGAGGTGCCGGCCCGGCTATTCGACCAGCAACGGTTCGACTTCGGTCTTGATGGTCTCGGTGGCGGCCTGGGCCGTCTTCTCGCCGATCGCGACCAGGTCCATCTCGCGATCCCAGATCTCCAGGAACTCCTGGTTGCGGCGAATGAAGGGCTGGGGATGGGCCGAGGCCAACATGTCGAGGAAGGCTTCGGCATGCTTCGGCGGTTCGAAGACGAAGGACTCCGACTCCATGGCCTTGATCACCGAACTGCCGGCCCCACCGTTCTCCATGAGGAACTTGGCGCTCTCCAGGGAAGCGGTGTCCTTGATCACGCTCCAGGCTTCATCCGGGATTTCCGAACCCTTGGGGATGGCATAGGAAAACCCGCCGGTCCAGGAAGCAAACTTGACGGACATCGGCTGTGGCGCCACGCCCCAGTTGATGTCCGAGTCCTCCAGCCCCTTGCGGGTCCAGGTGCCCACGTCGCGCATGGCCAGACGACCCTGCTGGAACAGGCCGCCGGCGCCTGCATCCTGGGAGCGCAGGTTGGCCGGACCAAGTTTGTGAACCAGATACAGGTCGAACATCCACTGGATCGCCTCGTAGCCGGCCGGCTCGTTGACCACCACCTGGGTCTTGTCCTCGTTGAAGACATCGCCGCCGTTCTGCCAGATCCGGTTGGAGATGTTCCAGATGCGCGCGGGGCCGCCCGTCCAACCGTAGATGGTTTCGTCGCCCTCGCCTCGCTTCATCTCCAGGGCCGTCTCCACGAAGGCGTCCCATGTCCAGGTGCCGGCCTGCCATTGTTCGTGCGGAGTGGGGATGCCGGCTTCCTCGAACATGTCGATGTTGAACCCGATGCCCATCGGATTGACCTCGGCCGGGATCGCGAACGGCTTGCCCTCCGACTTGAAGAAATCCGTGATGACCGGATAGAAATGGTTGTAGCCGGGGGCATTGATGTCCCAGTCGGGATGATCTTCGACGTAGCTGGTCAAATCCGTGAGGAAGCCGCGGTTCTGGAAGCGGGCGAAGTCGAAGTCGACCAGCATGGCGATGTCCGGCAGGTCGCCAGAGGCAAAGCGGGTCAGCAGCCGATCGTGGTACTGGCCAAACGGCGCGGAACCAATTTCCATCACGATGTTGGTATCCGCGTACAGATGGTCCATCAGCAGGCCGTAGATCTGGTCCCAGGAGCCCCATACGGTGAATTCGATTTCCACCGGGGCCTCGGCCATGTCGGCATCCGCGGGCGCCGCCGGTGCCGGCATCGCCGTACAGGCCGCCAGCAGGGCCCCGGAACCAAGCAGGGCCGAGTTGCGCAGAAATCGCCTTCTGGACAGGTTGTTCGCATGCATGGGAGAAGCCTCTCCGGTGTCTGAGATGCAGCCCGACAACCGGCATGTCGATTCCGGCAACCGCCGACAGGGCCGACGCTCCGGCGCGCATGCACCGGCTGTGACTTGTGGTCGCATCAAAGGGATGAAGTGCTCATAGGCTAAGAATCCGCACAATTCTTGTCAAGTCGGCTGAATGGACCTGGATCGGGGACGAAGTTACGGGGAATCCACCTGCGCGTCCGGATCCCAGCCCATCGTTGCCCGGGCGAGACCGGACTGCCACTCGCCCCCCTTGTGGCCGGCATACAACAGGTAGTGTCGGCCGTTGCTGACAAACACCTGCGGGGTCAGGATCCCACCGCAATCCCAGGCCGCCGAGTCGTCCGGCGGCTCAAAGACGGGGTTGGCCGGATTGGGCTCGAACGTGCGGAAGTCCTGCGTGCGGACATGGCCGATCCGCCAGACATGACCATCAAAGCCGCCGTACAGGATGTGGAAGAACGCCTCGCCCCGGAACAGTTCCGCCTCCCGTACGCCCCGGCTGTCCCAGCCTTGACCGGAGCCGCGAAAGACTGGGTTGACCGGATTCTTGGTTACCGTGGCCGGATCGTCGACGGGTGCCGTGGCATGGCACATGGCCGGCAGACCTTCCGATTCGCCCGTATACACAATATGAATCAGGTCGTCGTGCACGACCACGGAAGGGTGGGAGGAGCCGTCTCGCTCGTGGGGCGCGTCCGCGGCGATCACCGGTTCCGCGACCACCCGGGTCCAGTGTCCGAAGTCGCCGTCGCTTACCAGCAGGCCCGTCTGTTTGGGCACCCGCCGGCGGCGTCCCAGATAGTAGGCGTAGTAGCGGTCGTTTGCCGGGTTCCGGAACGGAAAGGGGTATTCAGCCGTGTAGTTGTCGAAGCCGGTGTACGAGGGCAGAAGCACCGGGTTGCGCAGATCATGGGATACGGCGGTCGGATTGTGGGCCGGTGCCGTGCTGTGCATGAGGACCCAATAGTTGCCTTCCTTGCGCCGCCCCCACAGGTAGTGAACGGTGTCACCCACCACGATGGCATGGGCGGCCGCGGCCCATTCGGGCGGAGGGCGGAACAACAGGGGAGCCCCCGCCATCCGTTCAAAGGAAGCGCAGATGTCAAAGAGGCGGTCGTCCTTGCCGATGCTCATGTCTTCCATCCGGGTTCTTGCGGGCGATTGGGGGCGCTTCAGCCAAGCCAGTGCACCAGATTGGCCAGAATGCGGTCGGCCACCGGGTCCTGGCCGAGATTGGCCGTCAGGCGGTGGGTGCTGAGTACATAACTGCCTTGGCCATGGGGCAAACGGGCGAGGTCGGCACCGTGGTAGGCCCCGCTCACTCCAAGGTAGTTCTGCCTGTGCTTCAGGCCGGCATACCAGTCGTAGGTGATTGTGCCGCCAATCCAGTCCGTTGCGGGCATCGCCAGGGACCGTTGTGCCACGACATTGCGGTACACCTGGCCCATCAGGCAGTTGACGGGGAGCCCTTGGTAGACTGGGTGGTCGCGGACCACATGGCTGCAAGGCATCCACAGGCCCTTGGCCTCGAAATAGGTGGTCGCGAACGGCAGCACCCGCCCGGCCTCAAGTCCATGCCACATGCGACCGCGACCGATGTCCTGCAGGCAGTCGAGCGAAGGGGAATCAAGCACGACCGCAGTGCCGCCGGACTCAACCCATGCAGTCAGGCGAGCCAGGCCGGGCAGCGGCTGTCCGGTCCAGCCATTCAGGTTGATGAGGACCGGTGTCGGTATGTCCGGATCCTCGGCAAAGGCGTGCACGGTGGCTCCGGCCGCCTGCAGGTAGGGCGTTAGGCTTTGATCGCAATCGACCACGGACAACGTGTGACCGGCCAGGTTGGAGGATGCCCGGTCAAGGACGTGGAAGTCCACCCGGTTGTGCAGGGCCGGCCGGTTGTCGGCTTGGAACTCCAGTGTTGCACGGCAGGACCCTTCCAGATTTCCGGTCGGAATGCTCAGGGTCTTCAAGTCCGCGATGTCCCTGGGCAGTTCGAGTGTTTCGTTGAACAGTTCCAGATCGGCGTCGGATGCCTGGAGCATCACGGTCAGTCTGCCGAACTGGGGCTCCCCGTCGTTGACCGCCGTGATCGTCAGTTCCAGATCCTGCCCGGCGTACAGCGCGTAGGCATGGGGCCGCAGGGCGATGTAGCGGTCCGCGAACACCTCCTTGATGGCATGGAAGGCGGCCTTGGGCTGACGGAAGTTGTCAATCAGGCCGGCGCCCACGATCCAGTCGCCGTCGTTGAGTGAATGAATGCCGATGCCGGCGATGTCCGGATTGATGCGGCAGGCCTCCGCCATCAGCTTGTTGCCGACATAGTGGATGTGCTGACAGGCATCGGTGAAGTCCTTCAGGGTGGGGAAGACGGACGCCAGGTCCGTGTCGGCGAACACCTGCCGGTAGCTGTCCAGCAATCGGCGATGGATGCGGTAGTCCGGGGTCAGGGGATTGCCCTCCCGGAGGTAGCGCTCCATGTTGTCCTCGAGATCGGGAATGCTGCCGTAGCCCAGTTCCGACACGTTGGTGAGGAGGCCCGGTTCGATGTAGCTGCGCCGGTGGTTCCGACGCGGAGACTGACCCAGGGCCCCCAACTGCTCCGCACCCTTGCCCAGGAACAACAGGTTGTCGTAACTTTCCTGAGCGAGCGGCATGCCCGGGTAGTCGTGCACATCGTTGATGAGGATCGGTTCATAGGAACCGGGCAGGTAGAGGCTGCACACACCGGCGAAGCCGCCGGACTCCGCCAGAATCAACCGGGTCTCGTCCAGCTCCCGGGCCTTGAGCGAGGTGGTGTGGCGCAGGCGCTTGAGGCCGTGGCGCAGGATTTCGTTGAACATCTCCCAGATCACAATGGAGGGATGGTTGCGGTCGCGGCGAACCATTTCCGTGACTTCGTTTTCGATGCGGGAGCGGGTATAGGGGGTGATCTGCGGCCAGTTGTCCATGCATTCGACGGGCAGGGCTCCGAAGAAGAGGACTCCCATTTCATCGGCCAAGTCATAGACGCAGCTGGGCTGTGGCTTGCGCCAGGGCCTGACCACGTTGATGTTGCCTTCTTTGATCAGCTCGAACTCCCGCCGCAACAGGTCCAGGTCGCGCGGATAGGCCAGTGAGTGGGGATAGAAGGCTTCGTTGAATGTGTACTTGAGGAGAATCCTGCGGCCGTTGAGATGGAAGTACTTGCCCTTGACCGTGAATTCGCGGAACCCGAACCGAACGATCTGGGTGTCCGATACGGCCCCGTTCAGGCGCGCCGTGACCTGAAGCCGGTACAGGTTGGGTTCCTCCAGATCCCACAGACGATGGTGGGGCACGGTCAGCGAACAGGCGGCCGGTACGGTGCCGGGATGTACACCGAGGGTTTGATGGAGCGTTGCCTCCGGCTCTTGTCCATCCGCGGAGCCGATCGTCCAGGTCAGGTCCACCTGTTGGGTTGCCTCGGAGGTGTTGTGCAGAACCAGGTCGACGGCCGCCTCGCCGGTGTCAATCCGACCGCGCACGAACAGGTCGTCCAGGTAGATGCAGTCCGTGGCCAGCAGGGATACCGACTGCCAGATGCCGCCGGCGATGGCGCCGCGCCAGTGTGGCATGTCGTCCCTGCCCAGGCCGTCAATCACGACATCCCGCGTGATAAGGGGCGTGATCACGCGCACCGCGATGAAGTTGTTCTCACCGGGTCGGAGCAGGTCGCCGATCTCCAAGTCGAATCCGACGTATCCGCCTTCGTGGGCACCGGCCGCCTCGCCGTTGATCCAGACTTCGGCCCGGTAGTTGACCGCGTCGAACCGGATGCGGACAGTCTTGTCCGACCAGTCCCCCGGAACCTGCACGAAGCGGCCGTACCAGGCCACGCCCTCGTAGTCCTGCCGGAACTCCTCCAGGCAGGCGGGCACGCTCACGGCTTCCGGTTCAGGGTGGGCGAGAAAGGACTCCGCCTGCTCCCAGTGCAGCGGGCGTCCCTTGTTGTGGTCGTCGAAAATGACCTGCCAGTCGCCATCCAAGGAAAGAACCTGCGTCATGTTGGGCATCGCTCCATGTGCGGTGGGATGAGGGATACGGTCCAGTCTATTGGTTGATGGGCAGGCGGAAACTCCCGCGGCACTATACCCCCGTGCCGAATCCGACAAGCCAAGGGACATCGCCCTGGACCGCTTGGAGGTTGTTCGCATCCCGACCCTTGCCGATGGACGGGGATCGGATCCTACGCTCTGGGAACGCGCGTGCCTTTTGGGCTGGTTTGCCGTTGGGCGATAATGGACTCCACCCGCTTCCCATGATCATCCGGGTGCCGGCCGGCGATGGCCGGTCCGGTTCCGTCGCGGCTCGTTTCCGCTTTTCGCCAATGCATCACCGCGGATGGTCAAGTCTGTTGGACGGGATTACAGACCAGCACCTGGAGGTGCTTCATGAAGAACCGTGCTCGGCATGTGCCGGTGTTGGCGGTCGTGTTGCTGTTGTTGATGTTGGCCCTGGCGGCCTGCGGCGGCGCACCGGAGGAACCGGAAGCCATGCCTGCCGACTCCGACGAGGGCATGGCGATGGAGGAGAGCAAGGAAGCCCCGATGCTGGCGGCCATGGTCGCGGCCGGCGAACTGCCGCCCCTGGATGAACGGCTGCCCAAGAACCCGATGGTGGTTCCGGTGACCGAATCGATCGGCCAATACGGCGGCACCTGGCGTTCCGGCCTGCTGGGTCAGGCGGATGCGCCGTGGGTAATCCGCACCATGGCCTATGAGCCGACCATGCGCTGGAAGCCGGACCTGACCGGCACCATTCCGAACGTGGCCGAGTCCGTCACGGTCAACGACGAGGGCACGGAGTTCACCTTCGGCCTGCGCGAGGGCATGCGCTGGTCCGACGGCGAGCCCTTCACGGCCGACGATGTCGTGTTCTGGTACGAAGCGCACATCGTCAACGACGAGGTCAGTCCGGTGAAGCCGCTGTGGATGCGGCCGGGCGGCACCTTGGGCGAAGTCACCAAGATCGACGACTACACGGTCAAGTTCTCGTTCGGGGCCCCCCACGGCCTCTTCCTGGAGCAGCTGGGCAGCCGCCGCACCTTTGAACCCGCCCACTACCTGGAGCAGTTCCATCCGGGCTACTCCGAGGCCGAGGACGTCCAGGCCATCGTGGACGAGATGAATCTGGCCAACTGGGTGGCCCTCTGGGGCAACCGGCGCAACATCCTGAACAACGTCGATCTGCCGGTGGTGTTCGGCTGGCACCTGACCCAGCCTGCCTCCTCCGCGACGCAGATGGTGTCCGAGCGCAACCCCTACTACTGGAAGGTCGATCCGGAGGGCAACCAGCTGCCCTACATCGACAGGCTGGTCTATCCGATCGTGGAAAGCGTCGAGGTGCAGGTCCTCAAGGCCCTCGCCGGCGAGGTGGACATGCAGGATCGGCACATTGCCACGCCCGGCAACAAGGCGCAGTTCTTCGACGGCAAGGAGGCCGGGGACTACGACTTCTTCACCGTGGAGTACGCTTGGGAGACCCCCGTCTCGATGGGCCTGAACCTGGCCCATTCCGACGAGAACCTGCGTTCCATCTTCCTGGAGAAGGACTTCCGCATCGCCCTGTCCGTGGCTTTTGACCGCCAGGCCATCATCGACGTGATCTACGTTGGCGACGGCGAGCCGCGCCAGCCGGCACCGCTGGCCGAATCCCCCTGGTTCAACGAGCAGCTGGCCTACCAGTACACCGAGTTCGATCAGGATCAGGCCAATGCGCTGCTGGACGGCCTGGGCTACGCCATGGGGCCGGACGGCGTGCGGCTGGGACCCGACGGCGAGAAGATTAGCTTCGACATCAACGTCATCGCCGCCTTCGAGCCCTGGGCCGAGATCATGAACCTGGTGGCCGGCTACTGGGCCGACGTGGGCATCGAGGCCAACGTGGTGCAGTTGGAGCGCTCGCTGTTCTATGAGCGCAAGGCGGCCTACGAGTACGACATGGCGGTGTGGACCGGTGCCGACGGCATTGCCCTGGTCATGGATCCCCGCTCCTACTTCCCGTTCAGCGCGGAGTCGCTGTTCGGTGTTGCCTGGGCCGACTGGTGGCGTTCCGGCGGCAGCAGGGGCGTGGAGCCGCCGGAGGCGGCCAAGCGGCAACAGGCCCTCTATGATGAACTGGCCGTCACGGTCGATCCGGCCGAGAAGGACCGCATCATGAACGAAATTCTGGGCATCGCCGCCGAGGAGTTCTGGATTTTCGGCCTGACGAAGTACTACAAGGGCTACGGCATCGTCAAGAACAACTTCAAGAACGTACCGGACACCGTTTGGCAGTGGCATGTGTCTGCGGCTCCGGCCCAGACCAATCCCGAGCAGTACTACATCGAACAATAGGCGGCAGGCCAGCGGGCAGGATCCGCTGACTCCGCACCCTGTAATCGGCAGGGAGGGGCCCTCGGGCCCCTCCCTGCTCCCCAAATCATGCTTCGTTACATCCTGCAGCGCCTGCTCCTGATGATTCCGACCCTCTTCGGAATCTCCATCATCGCGTTCATCATCATTCAGTTGCCGCCCGGAGACTATCTGACCACGGTCATCGCGCAGTTGAGTGCCGCCGGGGATCTGGTCGAGGAGGACGTGATTGCCGGCCTCAAGGCCCAGTATGGGCTGGATCGGCCCGTGCACGTACAGTACCTGAAGTGGATCAGCAACATCCTGCTGCGCGGAGACTTCGGCACATCGTTCGAATGGGACGTGGCGGTGGGCGATTTGATCTGGTCGCGGCTTGGCCTGACCGTCACCCTGTCCGTGGCCACGCTGCTGTTCACTTGGGCCGTGGCCTTCCCCGTGGGCATCTACGCCGCGGTGCGTCAGTATTCCTGGGGCGACTATCTCTTTACGGGCATCGGCTTTGTGGGACTGGCCATCCCCAACTTCCTGCTGGCACTGGTGCTCATGTACGTGGCCTTCAAGTATTTCAACCAGAGCGTGGGCGGCCTCTTCTCCCCGGACTTCGTGGAGGCGCCCTGGACTTGGGCGCGGGTCCGGGACATGCTGGGCCACCTCTGGGTGCCAATGATTATTCTGGGCACGGCCGGCACCGCCGGCCTAATCCGCATCATGCGGGCCAACCTGCTGGACGAACTGCGCAAGCCCTACGTCAAGACCGCCCGTGCCAAGGGCCTGTCGGAGCTTCGCCTGCTGCTCAAGTATCCGGTGCGCGTGGCCCTCAACCCCTTCGTGTCCACGATCGGTCTGACCCTGCCGATCCTGATCTCGGGTTCCGCCATTGTCTCGGTGGTGCTCAGCCTGCCCACCTCGGGACCCCTCCTGCTGCGGGCCCTCATTGCCCAAGACATGTACCTGGCCGGCAGCTTCATCCTGATGCTCGGCGTCATCACGGTGCTGGGCACCCTGCTGTCCGACCTGTTGTTGGCCTGGCTGGACCCGCGCATCCGCTTCGACGACTGAACTCCCCGGATCCCGCCTACCATGACCGCCCGCGCAATGGTGTCGGATCGCCAGGAGGCCATCAACGTCGCCACCCAGTGGCAGTTGATGTGGTGGCGTTTCCGCAAGCACCGGCTGGCCATGACCTCGCTGGTGATCGTGATCCTGATCTACCTGGTCGCGCTGCTGGCCGAGTTCCTCGCCCCCTTTACCCCGGACGAGTTTCAGGCCGACTACACCTACGCGCCGCCGCAGCGGTTGCACCTCTTCCTGGAGACGGAGAACGGGTTGCGGTTTCAGCCCTGGGTGTACGGCTACAAGGTGGAGATTGAGGAGGAGGCCCTGCGGCGGGTGTTTGTCCCCGACGAGGAGACGATCCACGAAATTGGATTCTTCGTCTCCGGGGTACCCGTTACGCTCCTGGGCTTCCTCGAGACGGACCGTCACCTGGTCGGCCCCAAGGATCCGGAGGCGCCCATGTTCCTGTTCGGGGCGGACAAGCTGGGCCGCGACATGCTCACGCGCATGATCTACGGGACGCGCATCTCCATGTCCATTGGGCTGGTGGGTGTGGCCCTCAGTCTGATTCTGGGCATCCTGCTGGGCGGCCTGTCCGGCTTCCTGGGCGGGCAGGTGGACAACATCATCCAGCGGGTCATCGAATTCATCCGCTCGGTGCCGACCATCCCCCTTTGGATGGGGTTGGCGGCGGCCCTGCCCACGGACTGGCCACCGCTACGAATCTACTTCGGCATTACTGTGATCCTCTCCTTCATAGGCTGGACCGAGCTGGCCCGCGTGGTCCGGGGACGCTTCCTGGCCCTGCGCACCGAGGACTTTGTAATCGCCGCCCACCTCGACGGCGTGGGCCAGATGCGGATCATCCTGCACCACATGGTGCCCTCGTTCCTCAGCCACATCATTGCGGCCCTGACACTGGCCATTCCCAACATGATCCTTGCGGAAACGTCGCTCAGCTTCCTGGGGCTGGGCCTGCGCCCGCCGATTGTGAGCTGGGGCGTGCTGCTGCAGGAGGCCCAGAACATTCGTACCGTGGCAACCGCCCCCTGGCTGTTCGCCACCGGCGGCGCGGTCTTCATTGCCATCCTGGCCCTGAATTTCGTGGGCGACGGCCTGCGCGACGCGGCGGATCCCTATGCCCGTTGAGCGCCAGCCGCCATCCTCGGAGGACCTGCTGCTGGAGATCCGCGACCTGCATGTCCACTTTCCGTTGGACGAGGGCACGGTCAAGGCCGTGGCCGGCGTGGACTTCGACGTCTACCGCAACCGCACCCTGTGCGTGGTGGGCGAGAGCGGCTGTGGCAAGAGCGTGTCCGCACAGTCCATTCTGCAGTTGGTGGATCGACCCGGCCACATTGTCCAGGGGCAGATCCGGTTTCACCGGCACGATGCGGACGGGAGTGTCACCGTCACCGATCTGGCCAGCCTGCGCTCCTCCGGCCGGGCCATGCGGGCCATCCGCGGCCGCCATATCGGCATGGTTTTCCAGGAGCCCAACACCTCCCTCAGCCCCATTCACACGGTCGGCAACCAGATCTCCGAGGTGATCCGGCTGCATCTGGGGGTGGACGAGGACACGGCCCGGCGGCAGGGCATCGAGATGCTGGAACGGGTCGGCATCGCGCGTCCGGCGCAGAACTACGATGCCTACACCTTCGAGTTGTCCGGTGGCATGCGCCAGCGGGTGATGATTGCCATGGCGCTGGTCTGTAGCCCGGCCCTGCTGATCGCCGACGAGCCGACCACGGCCCTGGATGTCACGACCCAGGCCCAGATCATGTCCCTCCTGCAGGAGCTGCAGGCGGACTTCGGCATGGGGGTGATGTTGATTACCCACGATCTGGGGGTGGTGGCCGAGATGGCGGACGACGTAGTGGTCATGTACCTAGGGCAGGTCGCCGAGTACGGGGATGTGGACCGCATCTTCCATGCCCCGGCCCATCCCTACACCAAGGCCCTGTTGCGGTCCATTCCCAACCTCGACTTCGACCAGGACATTCGCCTGGATTCCATTCGGGGCATGGTGCCGGATCCCTTCCACCGGCCCGCCGGCTGCCCCTTCGGTCCCCGCTGCGACGAGGTCATCGAGGGGCGCTGCGAGGCCGAAAACCCCCCTGCCTTCAGTCTGGGGGAGGGTGGATCCGTGCGTTGCCTCCACTACGAGGAGGTGGCGCTGTCATGAGCTCGACCAACGGTACGCTGCTCTCCGTACGCAACCTGTCGATGTTCTATCCGATGCGGGCCGGCTTCCTGCAGGGGCACAGGGGGGAGGTGCGGGCCGTCGACGATGTTTCGTTCGACATTCAGGCTGGCGAAACCCTGGGCCTGGTAGGGGAGAGCGGCTGTGGCAAGACCACCACGGGCCGCTGCATCCTGCGTGTCGTGGCGCCGACCGCCGGCGAACTGTGGTACCACCCCCGGGAAGGGGAATCGGTCGATCTGGCCCGGCTCGACACTGGGGGGCTGCTGCCGTGGCGGCAGGAGATCCGGATGATCTTCCAGGATCCCTTTGCCTCGCTCAATCCCCGGCTGCCCGTGCTTGAGATCGTGGGCGAGTGTCTGAAGGTCAATCGCGGCCTGCGCGGTTCCGCCTTGGAGGAACGGGTGGCCGAACTGCTGGGCATGGTGGGCCTGCGCCCGGAGTACATGCGACGCTATCCCCATGCCTTCTCCGGGGGCGAGCGCCAGCGGATCGGCATTGCCCGTGCATTGGCGCTGAATCCGCGTCTGGTGGTGGCGGACGAGGCGGTCTCCGCGCTCGATGTCTCGGTGCGTTCCCAGACTCTGAACCTGCTTCAGGATCTGCAGAACGAGATGCAGCTGACCTACCTCTTCATCTCCCATGACCTGAGCGTCATCCGCTATGTCTGCAACCGGGTGGCGGTCATGTACGTGGGCAAGCTGGTGGAGCTGGCCGACACCCGTTCCCTGTTCCTGACTCCGCAGCACCCCTACACCGAGGCCCTGCTGTCCTCGGTGCCCAAACCGGATCCCCGGGTTCGCAGCCAGCGGATCGTGCTGGAGGGGGATGTGCCCGATCCGTCTCAGCCGCCGTCCGGCTGCCACTTCCATCCTCGCTGCCGCTACGCGGTGGATCGCTGTGCCGAGGAAACCCCGCCTCTACGCGAGACGGCCGACGGGCATCATGTCGCCTGCCACCTGGCGGACGAGATCGAGCTGGTCGGTATCCATGGCTAGTCGGTGGCTTGGCGGCAAGGCCCGGCCCGTGCCGTCACTGCGGGAGCTGAGCGTCCGATCGTCGAGACAGGTTCTTGGTCGTTGGCAGGCCAACATTGTGGAGGCGAAGGCCGTAACCCTATTCTGGGAACGACTGTGGTACAAAATGGGTTGTGGACAGATGAAGGCAAACGTCGGCATCCTGGCGTTTCCGTGCCTTGAGGAACTTGGTCATGCGTGAACTTCCCATGACAGCGGCGGTGCCGCCCGTCCCTGGATCCGTTGCAGAGAAAGCAATTCCGGCCAGGGTCCCGACTTGGAACACGCCGGAATTTCCAGCTGAACGGCCCAGGGAAGAAGAAATGCTCGCAGGTCGGCACCAGCTCATTGTCGTGTACCTAATCGAGGCTCTGGTGGCGATCCTGCGAAAGTGGAACCGGCCGTTCGAGGTGGTGACAGAGCGCGGCTTGTACTTCCAGTTGGAAGGCAGGTGGCACCACTGCGATCCCGATGTCATGGTCCTCCCCTTCGAGTTGGAAGGGGATGGGGCGGTGCGGCGCGGGGACATGCCCGCAGCACCCCTGTGCGTATTCGAAGTATCCTCTCCCGAGACAGTGAACAAGGATTTGGTGCAGAAGAAGAAGTGGTACGCCGGGATGGGGATTGCCGAGTATTGGATGGTGGATCCCGTCAGTGAACCGACGAAGACTGTTCGCATGGGAGCAATCCTGGACGGAGGGCCGCTGCAAGGCTGGCAATTGGGGCCCGACGGTCGTTACCTGCCGCTGTCCGTGACTTGGCGGGAGGAGGAAGGGGCCTGGGTGGGCTACTCTCCAGTCCTGCGCCATGAACTGACGCTGTCACAGGAATTGCATGACCAGCATCGGGACGGCGGGTTGCGCTTGAGGGAACCTGAGACGAAAGTGCCGGTGCGCTCGCACGAAGAGATGCTTGAAGACCATGAGACGCTGTGGTCCGACCACGAGGAGCTGCGGTCCGACCACGAGGAACTGCGGTCCGACCATGAGGTTCTGGCTACGAGCTACCGGGATGCGATCGCAGATCGTGAAGCGCTGATTTTCAACCTGGTCGCCGCCACCTTTGATCAAGACACTGCACAGCGGATGAGGGTGTTCCTGGAACGGGCCGGTGCGACTTTGCCCGACACTGGTCTCATCATGGCTTGGCTGGCTGAAGCAGAAGGCCCGCAGTTCCTGACCGAGGTGCGCAGGCACTGTGGGTTGCCCGACGAGGAATAGTACGCCGTCGGGGACTGACGCACCTTCGCCTTCCGATTGCCGCTTTCATCCGCACTGCTGCCACGCAGTGGAGCGCTGTGCCAAGGAAACACCCCCTGCGGGCAACCACCACCGGGCGTCATGTTGCCCGTTACGTGGCGGACGTGATCAAACTTGCCGGTAACCGCGCAAAGGCGGCGACCTGATCGCAACGGTCCCGAACCTGGTCGGCCGGAGGCCCATACGGTTACGGTTGCCAGGGGCATGCCACACTTGCGGCCACCTCGATTCTGCGTCCCTGCTCGAGCCACCGCTTCCCCTGCCCGGGCAAATCTGGCCCAAGTGGTTGTTATCCCTTCAGGGCGCCGGCGGTCGTGCCCGCAAGATAGTAGCGCCGTACCAGAAGGGCACACACCGCAATGGGCAAAGTGCCGACCACGCCAGCCGCGAACATAGGCGCAAACTGGAAGGATCCGTAGGTCAGAAAAAAGTCGATTGTGGTTGGCAAAGTACGCGCCTTTGTACTGGTCAGAAAGAATGCAATTACAAATTCGTTCCAGGCCCCTATGAAAATGAATATCCCCGTTGTAAAAAAGCCGGGAAGCAGGAGAGGCGCCGTAATTCGGCCGAAGGCACCCAACCGGGTACACCCATCTGCCTGGGCCGACTCCTCCAGCTCTTGCGGAACGTCGGAAATGAAAGTACGCAGCATCCAGACGGCAAATGGCACATTCCATGGGAGATAAAAGAGAATCAACCCCAAGTGGGAGTCGTTCAGGCCGAGTTGATTGGCCATAACCAGAAAGGGATAAACCAGAGCGATGAGGGGAGCCACCATGATGGCAATCAATAAATAGGCCAACCAGTCCTGGCCCCAGAAGCGAAAGCGCGCAAAGCTATAGGCGGCCGGAAGGGCTAGGAGCACCGAGAGCAGAGTGGTGACCGTAGCCACAATGGTACTGTTCCTTAGATAGAAGGAGATGTTTACATCTTCAAAAACCTGTTTGTAATTCAGGAGTGTAAAGGGACTGAAGAAACGGGGCGGATAGGCCTGGATGTCCCCTGGGTACTTAAATGACCATACTATCAAATATAGGTACGGAGCCAAAAACAGCAGGAAGATGATCCAGACAACCAGGGAACCCGCCAGGGTGTCCAAGCCGCGCCGCCACTTTCTGCGGATTCCAGTCTGGTTGTGTTGCTCGTTCATGGCGTTGCACTTTCCATCACTTCCCGCGATCGATAGGCGAAACGGACAAACGCGAACGTAACCAACAGGGTCAGGGCCGCCAAAATGACGCTGAGGGCTGCGGAACGACCAATGTTGCGTGAAAGGAAGAGAGCTCGGTAAATGCTGATGCCTAGAATTTCGGTGGCCGAGCCTGGTCCGCCCGTAAACATCGTGTAGACAATGTCGAACGACTTGAGAATCCAAAGCACCCGAATCATGGAGGTTACGACAATGATGGGTCTCAGGTAGGGCATTGAGATGTGCCAAAATCGATACCAGCCAGATGCTCCATCGATGGCCGCAGCTTCAAGGATTTCGGCTGAAATCGCCCGTAGCCCGGCGAAGAGGGAGATTACAAAAAAGGGTGTGAACTGCCAGATCTCGATCAGGATCACAGCAGGCATGGCCCATGTGGCGGTGTACCAGTCGATTTTGATGCCAACCAGTCCCAAAAAGTAGCTCAACATGCCATTGGGGTACATGTACATGCGCCACATCATGCCAACCATCACGGGCATCAGCAGTGTCGGTATCATGAAACCGGTAAGGACAACCTGCCGCCCGAATACATGCCGCCGGTTGAGCAGGACGGCGATTGCCAACCCCAGGACAAGCTCGCACACGATACTCGCGCCAGCGTACAGGAGAGTCAGGCGGAGGGAGTGGAACAGGGTCGAGGACTGGGATGTGATCAACCACTGGTAATTCGCCAAGCCATCCCACTTGGCGGTTTCGTAGCTCTTCCCAAACGACCAGTTGAGAAAGCTGTACTGGAACATTCTCAGGGTGGGATAGAGCAGGACCCCGCAACTGGCGATGATGGCCGGGACAAGGCAGAGGTAGGGCAACCACAGCCTGAGCGACTGTCGGCGGCCGGCACTTGGCCTGGTCACCGGCAATGCATTGGCGGCGCCGCCGCGTAGGCCGTCCACGCTTGGTGGGTTGTCCATCCGACCAACAATGGGGCCAGGAGACCGTTACTGGTCCCCTGGCCCAGCGAGAACAGATGGGAAGGGCATTTGGTCGAGGCGGATCAACTATTTCTGGGCCAGAATCTCATCCATCCCGGATTGAATATTCTCGACTGCCTCTTCAGCTGAGATTTCTTCCGCTATCGCGCGTGAGACGTTGACGGACCAGACATTGAGATACTCCAATACCCATTCAACCTGGGGCGTGGCGAAGTATCGGTTTGCATAGGCCGAGGCGGCTTGGTCCAATCCCAACAGGGTGGCTTCGATGTAAGGCCATTTCTCCTGGTTGGCAGGATCTTCCATGGCGGAGCGCCGGACGGGAGCGCCGCCATTCTCCAGCAGCAAGTCCTGGTTGGCCCTGCCCAGCATCCATTGCATGAAGGCATAGGCCGCTCCCTTGTTCTCGCCAGAAGCTGTCAGGGCCACGCCATGGGCGAAAGTTTGATTGAAACTGCCGTTCGGTCCTGCCGGCAACGGAGCAAAACCGGTCAGGTCCGTCACGATGCTCTCATCGGGATTCAGGACTCCGGGCGAGAGCACGGAGGCTTCAATGGACATGGCGGCGAAGCCTTGTTTGTACTGATTGATGGCATCGAACGGATCGAAGGATGCAATCCCCGGCACGCCATGCTTGGCTATCTCGGTCTCCCACGCTATCGCTGCCACCGCTCCGTCTTTCTTGGCCAGGACAGCAGGTGTCACCTGGTCGTCCAAGTCCACAATTTGCCCACCAAAGGGGAAGACGATAATGGACCAAATCCAGTTTCCGCCTCCCAGGGCCGGTCGCCCGCGGAAGGAAATTCCATGGACGGTACGTCCATCTTCCACAATCCCCTGATCGTTGATGAACTTGGCGGTCTCCAGCATTTCGTCATAGGTGGCCGGGACCGTCAGGCCCAACTCGTCAAAAATATCGGTCCGGTAAAACAGCAGGGCCACTTCACCGCTAATCGGCACGGCATAACGGCTGCCGTCTTGGACCGAAGTAAACATCATGGTGTAGCCGGGATGCAGGTCGTCCCAGTCCAGCCAGGCTTCGGTTGCCACTTCCATTTCGTCATTGAGCCAGGCGTCCAGGGGTTCCAGGTAGCCCAGGTTCCAGTATTCCGGCGCCTGGACTTCGGCCGTCATGACCAGATCGTAGGAGTTGGCTCCGGACGTGATGTCCAGGACAAATTTGTCCCTGACTTTGGCCAAGTCGGTTTCGTCGTAGACTACCGTGATCCCCGTCAAATCCTCCCATTCGGCGGTTATCGCTTTCATGGCATTCAGGGTGGGATGCGCAAACCCGAGCATGTTGAGGGTGGTACCCCCATAGGCATCCCGGATTTCCGCGGCCCAGGTCAACAGTTCGTCCGAATAACGGTCGGCATACTGGCTCGTGTCGATCGGGGCCTCCGAGGGCTCGGAGGGCACCGCCGGCACACAACCGGCGAGCGCAACAACCAGCACCAGACTTAAGCAGGCGATCATCCAATTTCTGGCGTACAACATCGTCAATCTCCCTTGACTTCAAAGAGCGGACAGAAGAGAGGCCAAAACCTCCAATCGTATCTCGGTTGCCGCCGACGGCGAGCGACAGTTGCCATTCAGGGCTGGCAGGCTAGGCAACCATGCGTTCTGCTTGTCGGAGTGCGCTCACATCAACTCTTTCACCTCCCCGCACAGCCTTGTCTCGTCCTGGTTCCCTCATACGCGGTTCATGGGCATGGACCGGATCTTGAGGCCGCGGCGAAACTCCCGGAATTGGACAGGTATCGTCCCGTTACGAAACCGGGATGCCGTAAACCCTCGCCGCGGTCTTGCCCATGGTCCAGGCGCGATCCTCTGGATCGGGAATGGCCACTTCATGGTTTTTCACCACTCCCTGTAGGTGGTGCCACGGCCAGTCCGAACCCATGGAGACGCGGTCTGCTCCGATCTCCTCTACGAATTTGTTGATCCACCAACTGGGCATGAACGACGTGTCGACAATGATGTTGGGGGTACGGGCCGCTACGAGCAGGCCATCGGCAGCAGCCCATTCACAGCCACCATGCGCCATGAAGACGGTAACGTTGGGGAATGAGCGGGCCATCTCCTCGGTCTGCAATGGGGTGGTGAGAGGATTGTCGCCCAAGGTGTGCATCACCACCGGCAGGCTGTGTTCGTCAAGGATTTCGAAGAGCGGATCCAGCAGCACATGGTCCGAGTTGGCGTGTTGATGCCACCAGCCGTGCAACTTCAGGCCCCGCACACCCAGGTCCTCAACACATCGCCGAAACTCGTCCGCGGCGTTGAGCTGTCGGGGATTGCACCAGGCCAGGCTGACGATACGGTCTGGATATCGGTTCTGAATGCTGGCCTGATATTCATTGTCTAAATCCAGATAGCCGAATGTAACCCCCATGTCAACACCGGCCGCGTCCATGTCGCGAAGATAGTCTTCGACAGAATTGGCAGGACTGCCGGCGATGATCGCTTGGTGGCGGATATCCTTGCCGACGGGTCCAACATGGGCATGACTATCTATAATCATTGTGTATCTCTCCAGCAAGCTGTAGGCAGGACTGCAGACGGTTGTAATCCAATCGTATGCTGACGGGCAGGACCGGCTGCCCTCACTTGCCTATTGTCTGAAATTGTGCATTTTTCGTTCATCGCCGACTGGGCATCGACCATGCCGTGCACAAAGCGCGTGGAACATCTGTAGTTTGGCCGGCAACAAGGCTCGGCAGCCGACGGTTGCTGTCGCCCAGTGTGTGGAACTCAATCATGGTGGCCCAATGCATGTGCAGCTTGCCGCTTGCCAATTCATCACCCTACCGCGTTGGCACGGGGCTGTCAAACCCATTTTTTGGGGAGACCGGTGCCTGCGGCGGCACCAACTCATCGTTGTTGTGTGCCGGATTGAAGCTAAGGCTTCAATCCGGTACAAGTGGAATCGGAGAGTGGGTGTGGGTCTCCGTACTTCGCGGTCATCCCTTTACTCCATGTGGTGAAGGTCTGCCTGAATTTCCAGGCGTTTCGGCTCCCGGGACGGAGGCTGTTGTGAGCTTCGAGCCATCCTCGACTTTGAAACCACCCGCTGCCGCGGTGTCGGGAGGACGTGCAAGCGAATCTCGGCCTGAGCCTTGGTGGGCAATCACCATGTGTGCCTGTTTTGCTGCACTGCCCTTGACCTGCTGTTCCGCGAAACCTCCGTCAACGGATCATCGCGGCCAAGCGCATATGGGGCGGTTGCCTTGGGGAATGTCTGCCCGAAGTCCCGCCCCGACCGAATGCGATTGTCCGGAACCGGGTTCGAAGACCCCGTGGAACGGTCGTGTTTGTGTCACAATGGCGGGCCTTTTTGCCAAGGACATACCGTCGGCTTGCAAGGGGACGCAGTGTTGGGCAGCAGCTTCAGACGCCTGATTGACTACACATCGGCAAACCGGGTTGACAAGTATTTCCTGGTGTACCTGGTCTGGCTCCTGGCCGCCGCGGCGTGGGTGTGGACCCTGCTGATCTCGCCCCAGGCCATGGCCGGCATGCTGGATGTACTCGGCGTGCATCGGTTCACCATTTCCGCCATCCAGCGTTTCGGGTTCGTGTTGTTGGGTTTGGCCTGGCTGGTGGCAACCCTGTGGACCGAACACTATCTGCGAACCAGTGTGTCGAAGCAACGCGTGATGCGTTCGGTGGTGCGTGTTGTCATTGCCACCATCGTCATATTCATCGTCACGACCTTGGTGCAGTTGTCCCCAGTCCTCGTCCAATTGATCTGAGCCCCTGCCCGATAACCGGCGATGCCGGGCCCACAGACTGAATCCGCATGGCGTCCGCTTTGCCCAGCCGACCAAACCTGCTGTTCCTGATGGCGGATCAGATGCAGGCGGCCGTGCTGGATGACGGCAATCCCTGTCTGACCCCCAACTTCGCGGCCCTGCAGGCACGGGGCATTCGGTTCACGCGGGCCCACACGCCCAACGCGATTTGTTCGCCGGCCCGCGCCAGTCTGATGACGGGCCTGTTGCCGCACAACCACAACGTGTGGACCGTGACCCATACGGTCAGGCCGGATCGGGCCGTCCTGCGTCCCGCGCGGCACTGGGCCGAGGAGCTGAGGCAGGCCGGCTACCGCACCGGCTACTTCGGCAAGTGGCATGTCGAGCACACGGAGGAACCGGGTCGTTTCGGCTGGGAGACCACGGCCACGGCAGCATCGCCCCAAGTAGCCGAGGCGACGGGCAGGGCCCGTCAAGGGATGTCCGAGGGCCGCTGGCAACACGAGGGCTGGCTGGCACCCAGGCCCGGATACGCTTCCCATCGGTTCTGCGGCGTGACCGAAGTTCCGCCGGAAGAGAGAGGCCTCGGCATCCATGTGTCCAACGCCGCCTCCTACCTGGCCGACGTGACGACAGGTCGGGCTCCTTGGGCCTGTTTCGTAAGCGTCCTGGAGCCGCACGACCCGTTTTTTGCCGGGCGGGAAGCCTTCGACCGGTACCACGGCGTGGACGTGCCGGTCTCGCCTACGTTGCGGGACGACCTGGCCGGCCGTCCGGAGATCTACGCGCGGGCTCGGACGCCTTGGCGTGACTGGAGCGAGGAGGACCATCGGAACGCGGCTGTCTGCTACTACGCCTCCGTCACGGAAATAGACAAGCTTTTCGGGCAACTACTGGACCAGCTCGAGGCGGCGGGCCAGACGGACAACACCATCATCGTCCTGACCTCCGACCATGGCGAGGCTTTGGGGGCTCACGGCCTCTACTGCAAGAACTACGGCGCTGGCGAGGAGATTTACCGGGTTCCGATGGTGCTGGCCGGGCCGGGCATCAAGTCCGGGCGGGAATCCGATGCCCTGGTAGGACTGCAGGATCTGCATCCCACGCTCTTGGATTTGCTGGGGCTGGACAGCCCGGAACTTCCGGACAGCTCTTCGTTTGCGGACCTCTGTCGGGCCGATTGCGAGGAGTTGACGGACGATCGGTGCGGGTATGCGGAGTATGAGGGCACCCGATTCCAGTTGACCCAGCGGATCCTGTGGGACGGCCATTGGAAATATGTCTTCAACGGCTTTGCCCACGACGAAATGTACAACTTGGCCGACGACCCCCATGAGGAGCGCAACCTGCTGGCCGACTCCGACCAAGGGTCTGCGGAGGCTGACCGGCTGCTGTCCCTAATTTGGGGGCGCATCAAGGAGACAGGGGATCTGACCCTGCTCAACTCACAGTATCCGGCATTGCAAATTGGTTCCGTCGGACCGGAAGCCGCGTTGTAGATTCCGAGCAGGCCTCCGTTCGGACTTGTCGCAAGGGAGCTGGCCCTGGCTCCGAGCCAACGGCAGCCGGGCCTACACGGGATTCGGAACCTGCCAGTCAATCACGGAACCCAGCAGTTCCGGGGTTTGGCGATTGAGGATGCGGGCACACCATTCCGGCATGTCCTCGACCGGGATTTTGTGCGAGATGGTCTTGTGCCAGGGCAGCACACCCAGGGCCATCTGATTGAGGACCGCTTCGCGACACGGTTCCAGGCCGTCATCGCAAGGATAGTAGGCGGTGAGTCGGCGGTGATGGGCCGGCATGAAGCGCGTGGCCACGGGGGCTTCGCCGTAGACGGCTAGGTAGACGAACTTGCCGTGCATGCGTACCAAGGAGATGGCCTGATCGATGAGGGATCCCACGCCGGTGCCTTCAAAGGAGACATCCACGCCGTCCGAACCCGCAATCGCCCTGACCTGCTCCAACACGTCGCCGTCGGCCGGATTGACGACGGCCGCGGCGCCGAACTGCCTAGCCAAATCCAACCGGTTCGGCATCATGTCGATGGCGATTGGCTTGGCTCCGCGCAGGAAACAGGCGGCCACCACGCCCAGGCCGATCAACCCGACACCCTGGACCGCCACCCAGTCCCCCATGCGCACGCCGGCCATGTCCACGGCGTTGAGGCCGACCGCGGGCATGACGAACATGGAGGCCGTGGCGCCGTCCACTCCTGCCGGCAGGGGTTCGACCCGCTGCTTTTCCGAGTGGATGACGTGGCTGGCCCAGGTGCCACTCCGTTGCAGGACCTCCTTGCCGTCGACTTCCATTGGCATGGTACTGGTCCGGAAGTAGACGGGGTCGCCGGGCCGGAACCTCTCAGCCTCCGGTCCCACGGCCTCGATGCGGCCGGTGCCCTGATAGCCCAGGATCATGGGGAATTCCCCGTAGTAGCGCGTGCCGCGCACGGCCGTGAACTCCGTGCCGACGCTGATGCCGGAGTAGTGGGTCCGGATCAGGACTTCGTCGCCCACCAAGTCGGGAATGGGAAAGGTACCCACATGGAAGGTCTTGTCTTCGTTTACATAGACGGCGGTGGCCTTCATGGTTCAGGGCTCCTCGATGGCGGAACGCAAAGACGGAATGGGTGCTCCCTAATTCAGGGGATAGACGGGTTCATTGCCGGAGAGTACGTTTACGACATCCTGCGAGGCTTTGACCTGCATGTCCGTCTTGGCGGCTTCCGAATACCAGGCCGCGTGCGGAGTCACGATGACATTGGGCTCGTGCAGGAGCGGATGATCCTCCGGCGGGGGTTCCGTTTCGAACACGTCCAGGGCAGCGCCCGCGATTGTGCCGTCGCGGACGGCCGCGAGCAGGGCCTCCTCGTCGATCAGGGGTCCGCGGGCCGTGTTGATGATCCGGGCCGTCGGCTTCATGGCCGCCAGGGCTTCGGCATTGATGATGTGGCGGGTTTCCGGCATGGAGGGAACATGCAGCGAGATGTAGTCCGATTTCGCCAGTACCCGGTCCATGTCCGCAGGTTCGATACCTGTGGCCCGGATGTCCTCATCGGGAATCACTGGATCATAGCCGAGGGTGCGCATGCCCAGCCCTAGGCCCTTGAGTGCGGTCTGGCGTCCAATGCGGCCCAAGCCGAGAACCCCCAGGGTTTGATCCTGGATACGCTGGACCGTGCCCATGGCTCCGTAGTCCCACCGGCCCTCGGCACTGGCCTTGAGCAGAGATTCCATGTTGCGGGCCATGACCAGCAGCAGCGTGATGGCGTGGGTGGAGACTTCATGTACCCCGTAGTCGGGCACGTAGGTGATGCGCACTCCGCGCGCGGTGGCAGCCGGGACGTCGATGTTGTCGTAGCCCACCCCCAGACGGGCTATCACCTTGCAGTTGGGCATGCGATCCAGCCGTGGCCCGTCGATGGGTTGCAGCGACACAATCATGCCGTCGCAGCCTTCGAGATCCGCCTGTGCCTCGGGCTCGTTGAAGTGTGGGTGTGCCGTCACTTCCAGGCCCGCATCAAGCAGAACCTTGATCCCCGGGTCTTCCGGAGAAACACTGCGATGGCCGATCACGACACGCTGGCTCATGGATTTCACCTGACTGGCTGTTTGTTGCATGCCGATGCCCGGCGTTTCGGGACCCGAACTCGGCCGGAACCCTCGGCATGTCTCCGTGGATAGATGTCAATGATCACACACCGCAGGGCCAACAGGTCAATGAACGGCGGGATCCGGTTCACCTTGGACGGTCCCGCCGTGAAGTGCACTTCACGGCACGCCGTTTGCCTGCGACGGTCTCGATGTGCCCAGGCTGCGGCAGCCCTTGTGGGAGGCCGAATGGCCGCGCACGCATCCGACCTGCTACGGTTGAGCGGTTCCGAAACAGTCCGGGCGAAAGTTTCCCCCAGACGGCCTGCCGACGTCAGTCACCGAGATGGCCTCATGCACAATTCCTTCCGTCGCACTGTACGCAGACGCGGCGCGTCCCTGTTGATGGCTGTCTGCCTCCTGTCCCTCGGTTCGTGCACGTCCGGCCAACTGCCTGCCTGGTTGGACATGGGGGCGGAAAAGGTCACTCATTTGCAGGTGCCGGCACCCGAAGGATGCGATCTGGTCTGGTCCGACGAGTTCGACTACGAGGGGCTGCCCAATCCGGAGCGGTGGCGGTACGACCGGGGCGGCCACGGCTGGGGCAACCATGAACTCCAGTTCTACACCGAGTCCAGGTCGGAAAACGCGCGGGTGGAAGACGGGCTGCTGGTCATTGAGGCCCACCGGGAAACCTTCCAGGGCAACGGCTACACCTCGGCCCGTGTCCTGTCGCGGCAGGAATGGACCTATGGCAGGTTCGAGGTTGCAGCCCGACTGCCATCGGGACGCGGCACCTGGCCGGCTATCTGGATGCTGCCGGACCTGCGGCAGCACGGCGGGTGGCCCAGGGCGGGGGAAATCGACATCATGGAGCATGTGGGCTTCAATCCGGACACGGTTCACTCAACGGTGCACACCGCGGCCTACAACCACATGCTGGGCACCCATCAGGGATCTTCAATCCATGTGCCCACGGCGCGCTCGGAGTTCAACCTGTATGCCGTGGAGTGGACCCCGTCCGAGATTCGGGGCTTTGTCAATGACAACCACTACTTCACATTCGCGAACGAGAGGCTGACGGATCCGGACGCCGACTTCCGGCACTGGCCGTTCGACAAGCCGTTCCACTTGATTCTCAACATCGCAGTGGGAGGCAGTTGGGGAGGCCGGCACGGTGTGGATCCGGAGATATGGCCACAGCGCATGGAAGTGGACTGGGTGCGGGTATACGACTGTGGTCAGCCATGACAAGCACGGCGATGGCATTTGTTCGCGCACTCTGCCGACCTGACCTGTCTGTCGGGCTCAGCAGTCAAATCGCATAAGTTTCAGCCAAATCCCTTCACCCATATGAATGGATCATGGCCAAGTTGGACTTTCGCCAACCGCAAACCATGGGGCCGGACACCTGATCAACAGGTTTAGGGAGAGAACCCACAGGGAACCAATCCAACGGATCCCTACGTGCGTGCCGCCTTTGCCTGTCTTACGATTTCCCTAATCTGATCAAAGTGGGAATACTCGTGCATGTGGCCTACAACATAGAGTTCCATCGCATTCGCTACGGGACCGCCGGACCAGACTTCATAGCGTTTGTCGAGATCCGGCTGACGCGGCCATACCTCCAAAGTGGCCAACCGCATCCTGCGACTGTCCTCGAGTGCCTCCTGGCATTGCTGAATCGTCTTGATGGTCGACCAGTGCGGTTCATACCGCGACCGTCCGTGATTCTCGACTCCCCGGGCCAATTCGGCCGCCAAGAACGTGGATTCCTCGGACGATGCACAACAATGGACAATTACATGGCCCAATGTCCACGCCATGCCGACCTCCACTTCCGAGACCGCATGCGGATCATCGGCCGCTTCATCAATGGGGGTAAAGACAACATCGTCGTCTGCGCAGTCGGCGATCATGGACAGTTGGGCATCGATCATGTCATTCGCCAGTTGGCGCAGATCGTCCTGCGTCTGTCCGTCTGTAATGTCCGCGGGTTGCAGTCTGTTGTCTCCCAGTTGTCTGAGCTCAATCACGATGGATAAATTCCTCCCATAAATTATGTTTGTTCAGTGTGGATGGATGATAACACTATCGGATTGCCTATGGTTTGGACAGTTTTGAGCCGGTTTCCCACTGCATTTCCGGGCTTTGCGATGCATTCGGCATGACAAGCGGGTAAATCGGGGGGGGGCGCTCCGGCTTCAAGGAAAACCGCACGGGGCCTGCTATCGTTGATGCAGCTAACACGTCAACGAAAGGGGTTTCCCGTGCGATTGTTGCGCACTATACTCGCCTTGATGCCCTGCGGCAAACCGCAGGCGGCCCATTTCGCCCATGTGACGGAGCTGTTGCAGTGGCTGCCGGGGCGCCTCAACTTTACCGGCCTCGAGCACTACGGCGGCCGGTCGGCGCGCACCCATGCCCGTTGGTTCGCCCGGCCCTTCCCCTTCGCGCGCCTGGCCGTGGCCGCGCTGGCGGCGGTGCACCCGCGGGTGCCGGAGGGGTTGGGGGAACTGCTGGTCCTGGATGCCAGCTTCGTGTCCAAGAGCGGTCGCGGGACCTGGGGGGCGGGCTGGTTTTGGAGTGGCATGGCCCGCGCCGTGCGTTGGGGGATGGAGGTCACGCTGCTGGCCGCGGTGGACGTCGAGGAGGGCGGCGCCTATCCGCTTTGTGCCCGGCAGTCCCCGGGTACGGTCCGCGCGCGCCGGCAGACCTGCGGGGCGGCCACGGGCCGGGCCACGACCGTCGAGGTGGGGCTGTCCCTGCTGCGGGAGGCGGTCGCGGCCGGGGCCAAGGACAGCCTCGGGGCACGCTGGATGGCCGCCGACGGTGGCTACGCCAGCCGGACCTTCGTGGAGGGCGTGCGCGCCCTGGACCTGCACGCGGTGGGCCGACTGCGCAAGGACGCGGTTCTGCGCTTCCCCTACACCGGCCGCCACGAACGGCGACCGGGCCGCCGCCGGCAGTTCGACGGCCGTTTCGACCGCCGCGACCCGTCGCACCTGGCCTGCACGACCCTGGACGACGAGGAGGTGGACCTGTACCACGGGGTCCTGCACGGCAAGGCCTGGCAGTGCTGGCTGCAGGTCGTCTACGTCCTGCCCCGCGGGGCCGACCCGCAGACGACGGAGGGGGTGCTCCTGTATAGCACCGACCTGGACTTGGCACCGGAACACATCTTTCGGTTGTACGGTGCCCGTTTCCAGATCGAGTTTGCCTTCCGCGACGCCAAGCAGCACCTGGGCCTCAACGATGGCCAGGCCCGCTCCCAGGCCAAACTGCACTTTCATTTCAACATTGGCTTCGCCGCCCTCTTCTGGGCCCGCCTGCAGGCCCGGCTCCAGGCGGAGCGCCCCCTCGGCCCCTTTTCCCTGCGCCATCGCAAGCGGCACAATCTCGAGGCGGAAATATACAAACGCATTGCCGCTCGGTCGGGCGCGGGCCCAAACGCCACCAATTCCGAGGGCCGCCGCCACCGCATCCCGCCGCAACGCCTGTGGCTGCGCGCACCCCCTCTCGAACCGGGGCCGACCCGACCCTGAACACCACCCCCCAACCGGCCCGGCAATACGATTCAGGCCTCTAAATGTGTCCAAACCATAGTTGTTGAAGACGACCGGAAACTTGCCAAGGATCCGCTGAACCGCTGGACAAGCCCGTATCGGTTGCATCCTAATGCGTGGGACAGGTATGTGGAGGCCTGTCTGGCCCGCGTGGGGCTGCGCGCGCGGACCCGGTTGGCCACACGCAAACTCAGGTGCACCGCAGGGTGTCGGAGCCGAACCTTACAACGAGATGCCGGTCGGGCCGCGGGTAATCTGGAAGTCGATGTTGCCCGTCTGCAACGCACGCACCTGCCGCCTCCCGGACAAAACTTCCTCGGCAACGGACAGGATTTGGGCGACTTGCCGCGGCACGGGTTGGCCGGGATCCAGTGACAGGTCCAAGTCCGGGCTTGCATTCGGTCCCAAGCCGAATTCCACCGTAGGGATGAAAGGATGGCCCTGTACCGGATGTCCGGCTACGAGGACCAGAATCAGGTCCGGGCCGGTGGCTCCCAGGCCGGACAGGGTTTCCACCCAGTGCACCGTCGGACAATCCATCAGATGCAGTCCGTGTTCCGCGGCCTGCTGGGCATAGGCCAGCGTGGGTTCGGCATCGGCGGCTTTGGGAATCAGCGACAGCCAGTCGGCGCTGGATGGTACTACCACCAGGCCTCCGTGCGCGGCGACGGTGGTGGCCAAACTTGCCAAAATTCTTTGGTCGGAGGCGGAAAGGCCGCCGGCATGGCCCAAGGCAATCCGCAACTGGTCCAGGGATCCGGTCTCCGGGACAATGGTGGGTTCGCTTTCCAACCTGCTCCGGAACCAATCCTCGACCTTGGACAGTACCGGTGCGATACCGCCGTCCAACTGCACGCTGGCCCAACCGAGGCTGTCCGTTTCCACCCCGCTGTCTTCCAGAACGTGCCGCATGAAGTCGTTGTGGGTCTTTTCGCAGCCGTGTTCCATGAGCAGGCAGTGACGAACCTGGGGATGGCGGACGTAGCCGGCCAGGGTCCGGGCATACAGTTCCTCGGACGTGCCGCTTGAGGCTCCGCATCCCTCGTGGTGAACCACGGTGGCAAAGTTTCCGGCTGTACCCAACACATTGGACAGTCTTCTCACTGCCAGGGCGGCAATCTGGCCTGAACAGAGGCTCGTCGGTACGATCAGGTTCATGTCCCGGGGGAGTACCCGGTCCCCGCGGCGAATCCCGGGAAACGCGAAGTCGAGATCGCCGTGACCATTGACCACCTGAATGGCTTTGCCTGCCTGTATCGGTGCCGGCGGGACCATCGCCTGGTCGTCGGAGTCCAGAGCCCAGTTGCGCCACAGCTGCACTTGGGAGTGCCCAGCCTTCTCTCCCACCGTGCGTTTGCCACCGGCCACGGCCAAGGTTCGTACGTAAAGGTCCCGGCCCAGGTCATCCATCGGGGTGCCGTCCAAGTAGCGGCCCGCATTGATGTCCATGTCGCCCTGGAGCAGGTTGAATCGTTCGGTGGTCGTGACAATTTTGACGGTGGGCACGAAGGGAAAGTTCGTGATCGATCCGTTGCCGGTTACGAAGAAGATGAGGTTGCAACCCGAGGCCACCTGGCCGGCGATGCTCTCCAAGTCGTTGCCGGGACTGTCCATGAAACAGAAGCCCGGTTCCTCCATCAGTTGCCCGTAGGCCAGAACATGCTCCAGTCGTACGTCCGGATCCCGCTTCATGGCGGCACCGATGGACTTGAGGAAGATGTTGTAGAGGCCGCGGAACTTGTTGCCTCCGGACGGGTTCCCCTCCGCTGAATGGCCGTGTCGGGCTGCCCGCGCCTTGAAGGCCTCCACGGTGTCCAGGAACTCGCGGGCCGTGGCCAGATCCCTGACGTTGTTGCAGATGTAGGGTTCCGCACCGATCAACTCGTCGGTTTCGGCGAGATTGGCTCCCCCGCCGTTGCGAATGATTTCGCGCGCCACCCAGGCGGCCAGTGGATTGCCCGAGATTCCCGAAAACGAGTCGGAACCGCCGCACTGCAGCGCAAGCTTGAGTTCCGATACGGGCCGGGCGATCCGTTGTGTTTGGTCCAGTTCTGGATACCAGTTGCGCACCGTGTCGGCGGTGCGGTCAAGTTCCTCTTCGAAGGTTCCGGAGAGAGATAGGAACTTGTGCTTGACATGGTCGACCGGGTAGCCCTTGTCGGCCATCCAGGTCGCGAGCGCCCGATTGTTGACGGGTTCCGTCCCGTGGTCCACCGCCAACACCGCTGCAGCGTTGGGATGGATTACAAACCCAGCCAGGGTCCGCAGAACCAACTCCAGGTTGTTCGGGTCCGGAACCGCACCTTCAGTGTGGGCCACGGCCACGATTGCGTCCACATTGTCGAGGGCGTCGGCATCGGCCTGGAGCTTGGCTTCCAGGGCCCGGACAAAGCCGCCGGTCAGCGACGACGTGCCCAGCAGTAGGATTACGTTGCGCGTACCGTTGCCGCGTCCTCCGGTCCGGGGATAGGCCATGAACGTGTCCGGTACTGGCTTGACCGGCACCGGTTTGCCGGGCCGGAACGATTCGGAATCCAGAACGAACGGCGGGATTTCACTTTCGAAGTTCGGGGTTGCAGGCAGGTCCATTTGCACCGCACGGCCTGCCAACGCTTCCAACATACCGTCGTTGCACACGTACTGGCCGGGTTCGATCCCGACCGTGGCTGTGCCGAACGGCATCTGCCAGGACAGCAGCTGTTTGCCGGCCGCGATCGGCTCGATGGCGAAGCGGTGCCCCTCCAGGACCGTCGCATCTAAGGCGAACGTGCCTTGCTCCGTCGCGATCTCGGTGCCTCTTTCCAACCGGCGCGTGGCAATGGCAACGTTGTCGCCGGGCAACGGCAGGCGGGCCACCGAGGAAAACGGGAGTGATGCCATGGGAAAGGTCCTCACCGGCAGGCGGAAGATCCGTCAGGCGTGCAGTTGGACCAGCATCTTGCCGTTGTTGGCTCCGGTGAACAGGTTGATGAAGGCCTGTGGTGCCTGTTCGATCCCGTGCGCGATGGTTTCCTGCCACTTGACTTGGCCGGCGTCAATCCACTTCTTGAGATCCGCATAGAACTGGTCCGCGTCCTCTGCGAAGTCCGACACGATGAACCCCTGAATGCGAATGCGGTTGCCGACGATCAGCATCAGGTTGTTCGGTCCCGGCTGGGGCATGCGCGCGTTGTAGGTGGAAATCATGCCGCAGGCCGCGACGCGTCCGTACATGTTCATGTTGGCCAGGGCCGCCTGCAGGTGCTCGCCGCCCACGTTTTCGAAGTAGACGTCAATACCCTCGGGGCAGGCGCGACCGAGTTCGGCGCTCAGGTTGTCGGTGTCCCGCCAGACGATGGTTTCGTCAACTCCGGCCTCGTCCCGCAGCCACTGGGCCTTGGCCGCCGACCCGACGCTGCCGACCACGCGGCAGCCATGGAGCTTGGCGATCTGGCACACTAGTCCGCCCACCGCGCCTGACGCCGCGGATACAAAGACGGTTTCGCCAGGCTTGGGTTCCCCGACACGCAGCAGTCCGAAGTACGCGGTCTGGCCCGGCATTCCGGCGATGCCCAGGAAGCTCTGAAGGGGTGCAATTGACGTGTCGACCCGGGTGATTCCCATGCCGGTGGACACGGTGTACTCCCGCCAACCCGACGAGTTGAGGACGTGGTCGCCTTCCTTCCAGTTGGCATTGTTGGATGCCACCACGGTACCGACCGCCCCGCCGTACATGGACTCGCCCTCCTGGAAGGGAGCCGCGTAGGACTTGCCGGCGCGCATGCGTCCCCGCATATAGGGATCCACGGACATGAACTTGTTACGGATCAGCAGCTCGTTCGGACCGAGTTCCGGCATCAGCGATTCCCGGATTTCGAAGTTCTCGGGGGTTGGCATGCCGTCCGGGCGGGACGCAAGAACTACCTCGCGGTTGACGATCTGGCCCATGTAAAGTGCCTGTTGGGGATGTTCAGGGGTGGAGGGATGCTCCGAGCGTCGGATTCTAGCACCTGGGATCCGCGATGCCCAGAACAAGCCGGCTTGTTCTGAACAGGGGTGGTACCGCTTCTGGCGGGCGGGCCAAATACCAAAACCAAGGACCGGGCCCGAACCCGGTCCTGGGAGCGAATTGGGCCGGCCGAAAGCCGGTTTCGGGTCTTGGCAGACCCGTGCGTTCTAACTTCGTTTGCCGAGGGTCACCGTCAGATCGACCGTCTTGCCGTCGCGCAGGACTCCGACCGATACCTCATCGCCTGCGTCGTAGTCCAGGATCAACATGCCGACCATTTCGCTGAATGTGCGCACCTGGTTGCCACCAAGCGACACCACGATGTCGCCCTCCTCGATGCCTCCGCTTGCTGCCGGGCCGTCCGGTTGCAAACGGTTGACAACCGCCCCCGCGTGGATGGTGTCCAAGCCGATCGCGGCTGCCTGTTCAACGGACAGGTTGCCGCCGGACAGCCCCAGCTGCGGGTAGGTGGTGCTGCCATGGGCGATCAGATCCGGTGCGACGCGGGTCAGCATGTTTGCCGGAACATTGCGGCTGAGGGAGCCTTCGTCCATGAAGCCCTGAAGCCTGCCGTTGGCGATGCCAATCACCTCGCCCGCGGCATTGACCAACGGACCACCGGAGTGCCCGGGCAGGAGGTTGAGGTTGCTCAGGATCATGTTGGGTACCAAGTATCCCGTCTCGTTGGCCGGCCCAGTTTCGAATCCACTGACAATGCCCTGGGTGAGCGTACCGAACAGATTGCCCGGGTAGCCGAAGGCATAGATGGAGTCGCCGATTTTCAGAGCGGCGTTGTCCGCCACCGGCAGCGGGGCGATCACGCGGTCAAGGTCGGGTACGGCGAGGATCGCCAGATTCGAGTGTGGATCCTGGCCGACAATCTCGGCTGCCGCGAAGGTTCCGTCGGCGAATACAATGTGAATGGCCTCGGCGCCGTCAACCACATGGTTGCTCGTGGCAATGTGGCCGGCGTTGTCGAAGAAGAAACCGGAACCCCGGCGCCCGTCGGCGAATCCCTCCTGCATCTGGTTCCTGATGGCGCGGGGCAGGCGGTCCTGCAGCGCGTCCAGGTCCATATCGCCAAGAAACGCGGTTCCGTCACCTCCGGTGGCCTCTATGCGAACCACGCTGTCGGTCATTCGATCATAGATCGTGCTGGCATTGAGCATCGGACCGGAAGGCGGTGCGGACTGTCCGAACACCGGTTGCCGGACGGCAGCCATCAGCACTGCGGCCGTAGTCAACAAGGCCAGGAGGAGGCTGAGGCCAACAAGCCTCGCAGGGCGTCGCAACGACTTTAATTGCACCATGGTCTGTGTCCTATGGGTGATGTGATGAATGCGGGAGTCGGTTGGACACGGTTTACCCGAGCGATGGGATGCACCTTGCCAGCCGACCGGATACAGCGTAGTCGGCACACGGTGCAGGGATCGTTGCTCGCCTACAGGGGCGAATCAAGAAAATATAAATTGTGAAGTTCGCATCCCCGTTTGGGAGCTGAAACCACTGCCACCCGGTCCGGTGGCATTCAGTGGACACCGAATTTGGGCCGGAAGGCGGGATTGAAGGCCCGTGTCGTCGCAGGTCGGCTGCTGCCGATGTTGTCGCCATTCCAATCGGGGTCTTTGCCCACAGGCCCAACTTCCGGCCACCGTGGCCTTGAACCCATGCCAAACGAGTTGACATCCAAACGAACAAGCAACCGGGAACCCGGTGAACCAAGCAGGTTCTTCAATCCTTGATTCCGGTCAATGCAACACGCCGCACGGAATACCGCTGCAGGAACACAAACACGACCGACACCGGTAGGGTCCCGGCCATGGAACCCGCCATCAATCGACGCCCAGCTGGTATGCCATGGCTGCCGTGTCGGTGCCGTTCCCCACTGCCTGGTCAAGAGATGTTTGCAGTCCAGGAAGATAAACGGCCCGACGCGGAAAGATCAGGTACGCACGTGGTTGAGCCGCCGGGCGCGGCTCATGAAGGGGTGGGACCTGGGGCGGACATGGACATTGGCCAAGGTTGGGAGGGATTGACTACCGCGGCGAAGCCCCCAGTCGGCTGTCATGAAGTACGCCCGGACTGGACAGTGGCTCGCGTATGGCTCGGTCCGCGCCCTGCGAAACTGACACAGGGCGCCGCCATCACATGCGGTGCAAGCCGCTGTGGCCCTGTGTTAGAATCGATGTTGTTGGATGACCGTTACTCTTCGCCTCGAAGAAGGAGATCCAATCATGGAGAGAATTGATCCCGGGATGCGGCACCAGTTTGGTGCTGCCAAGAGTTCGAGTTGTTGCTCGTGCCCGGCCTGCTCAACTTGCAACTGCGGCTGCTGCTGTTGCCGTACCGGTTGCGGCTGCTCGTGTAGTTGCAGTTGCTCGTGTAGTTGCTGTCCTTCCGGGTAGACGGCGAACTCCGTTTGGCGCGGTGCTCCATCCGATAGGAGCGAGCATCGCAAGACCGCAGGCTCGTCGTTGGACGGGCCTGTTTTTTTGTCTGTCCGACGTGGCCGGAGGCGGTCCGCGCTGCCTTCGTCATGGTTTGTTCCGGCCGGTCCAGGCGTGTGCCCAGAGAAGGCTCGATCCGTACCTTCGTCCATTTCATTTGAGAGAGTCCCCATGGCCAACAGTTGGAAATCCGCCCTCCGGGATCAGATTCCCGAAAGCTGGGCACAGGAGGTAGACACCTTCGAAGGCCAGATGGGCCTGGTGTTCAATGGCACCCTGGAGGACAAGGTATTCGCCGAGACCCGGCTGCGGCGAGGGGTCTACGGGCAGCGGTACGACAACGGCAAACGGCACGACGGCATTCGGGAACAGGAACTCAATTTCCCGTCGGGCGAGGCCGTCAAGGGTCCCGACACGTTCTGGGATGCGCCCGGCATGCAGCGAATCAAAATTCCCTGGGGCGGTCTCAAGCCGGACCAGTTGGAAGTCCTGGCCGCACTAGCGGACGAGTACTCCGACGGGATCCTGCACATCACGACGAGACAGGACTTCCAGTTGCACTTCGTCCATGTGGAGGACACCCCCGACTTGATGCGCCGCCTGGCCGCGGTTGGCATCACCACCCGCGAAGCCTGCGGCAACTCGGTGCGCAACGTCACGGCGTGCCCCTTGGCCGGGGTGTGCCGCACCGAGGAATTCGATGTAACCCCCTATGCCGACGCCCTCACGTTCTTCCTGCTGGGTCACGACGATGTGCAGGACTTCGGCCGCAAGTTCAAGATTGCCTTTTCCGGCTGTGAACACGAGGCCTGTGGCCTGGTTTCGATGCACGATCTGGGTTTCATTGCCCGCACCGAGGTGCGCGAGGGTCGTACAGTTCGGGGATTCGACATGTATGTGGGTGGTGGTCTGGGGGCCGTACCCCATCAGGCCCGCCTCTTGCAGGCATTCGTGTCCGAAGAGGAAATTTTGCCTCTCTCCCAAGCGGTCTGCCGCGTCTTTGCCCGGCTGGGCGAAAAGCGCAACCGGAACCGGGCCCGCATCAAGTTCCTCGTGGCCAAGCTGGGCATGGAGGAGTTCGGTCGGCTGGTTTTCGAGGAGCGGGAGATCCTGCCCCACGATGACCGCTGGACCAGCTACCTGGATGGCCTCGAAGGTTTTACCGAGCAGCCGGTGCGCCAGCCGATAGCCATCGAGTACGGGGATTCCGACCCCGAGTACGAACGCTGGTTCGCCACCAACGTCTATCGGCAGCGCCAGGGAGGCTTCTCCGTCGTGCACGTCGCCCTGCCGCTTGGCGATTTGACCGTGCAGCAGTCTCTGGACCTGGCGGACATCGCCCGCAAGTACGTGGGCGACCACATTCGCACCACCGTGGAACAGAACTTCGTCCTGCGGTGGGTTGCCGACCAGGATCTGCGCGACCTGTACGCGGATCTGAAGGCGGCCGACCTGGCCACGCCCTGGGCCGGCAGCATTGCGGATATCACCGCCTGTCCCGGCACGGACACCTGCAAGCTCGGCATTGCCTCGTCCCGCGGTTTGGCCGGGGAACTGGGAGCGCGTCTGGCCCAACAGGTGGAGGAGATGCCACCCGAGGTGCAGGAGCTGAAGATCAAGATCAGCGGCTGCTTCAACTCCTGCGGCCAGCACCACGTGGCGGATATCGGCTTCTTCGGCAACAGCCGCCACCGCAACAAGCGGACCGTGCCCCACTTCCAGGTGGTGTTGGGCGGCCAGTGGCAGGAGAATGCCGGCAGCTACGGCCTGGCCGTGGGGGCCGTTCCGTCGCGCTCCGTGCCCGAAGTCCTGACCGAATTGACCAACCGGTTCCACACCGACCGCGAGGCCGGCGAATCGTTCCAGTCCTGGGTCAACCGCTTCGGCAAGAAGAACATTCGCGAACTTCTCAAGCCCTTCACCCAGATCCCCCTGTACGAGGACAGTCCCCAGTTCTACAGCGACTGGGGTGATCCCCGGGAGTTCACCACTGGCGACATCGGAGTGGGCGAATGTGCAGGCGAGGTCGTGTCGCTGTTCATCCTGGAGATTGCGCGGGCGGAGGCCGAGGTGTTCGATGCCCAAATTGCCATGGATGACGGGCGGCATGGCGAGGCCTACGCCGGGGCGGTGCAGTCGATGGTGCTGGCGGCCAGGGCCTTGCTGCGAGGCCAGACGGTGGACATTACCAACGATGAAGCCGAGATTGTGGCGGAGTTCAAGAGCCACTTCTACGACACCGAACTGTTCTTTGATCGTTTTGCCAAAGGCAAGTTCGGCCAGTACCTGTTTAAGCACCACCGGCAGCGCGTCGAAGATCCGGACGCGGTGGCGGCCCACGAGACGATCGAAGAGGCCTATCTGTTCATCGAGGCCGCCCATGCCTGTGACGGCCGCATCGCGGCGGCCGCGACGCCGACCACCAGCGGTATTCAGCTGTAGGGGAGGGTATTGGTCATGGAACAGCCCCAACGGCTCATTCTGCGCTTTGAACTGCATGGTGACGCGCCAGTGAACCTGGACGAAGTCATCCCGGTCTTCCACGGCTGGATTCAGAATGGCCGGCTGTCGACCATGCTGATCGACGTGGCCGACTACAAGCATGTCGAGGCCAGTCCCGGCGTGGTCCTGATTGGGCACACGGACGACTGCGGCATCGACAACGGCCTGCCGCGGACCGAGTCGGGTCAGGGATTCCACTACACCCGGAAACACGCCCGCCTGTCGGACGAGGCATCCTTCCTGGAACGGCTTCGCCAGTTGTGGACCAATGCCCTGGAAGCGGCCGAGGCTCTCGAACAGGAAGCCGGCTTGGGGGTGTCGATCAACCCGGGTCGCCTGCAATTGATGGTTCCGGACCGGTTGCGCTATGCCTTCACGGAGGCAAACGTGCAGGCGGTCGCGGCCTTGGTGCGGGAATGGCTGGCAGAGGTGTTCGGCTCCGCGGACGTTTCGGTGTCCCATCCCGGGATTGACGAACGGCTGCCCTTGACATTGACAGTGGCGGTGGCCGGCGAGCATTCGGTGGCTTCCGTGCAGGCGTCCGGCAGCTGAACCCGAAGCACAAGGCTCCTGAACATGTCGGCCGCCACCTTGCTGCATCCGCCGCCAACTGCGGATGCAGTCGTCCCCGCGCGCGATGCGGCCGGGTTCATCCCGCATGTGCAGGCTCTTGGACGTGGTGCCACCCTGCGCAGGGATCTCACTCGGCCGGAAGCCTGTGATGCCCTGGATCGCATTCTCGGCGGCTCGGCCACCGAAGCGCAAACCGGCGCTTTCCTGATCGCCCAGCGGGTCAAGGGCGAGTGCGCCGCCGAGATTTCCGGGTTTGCGGACGCGGTGCGCCAACGGTGGATGGAACCCGTTCCGCACTCGGTTTCACCCTTGCTTGATCTGGCGGTCCCCTACGACGGCAAGGAACGGACGGCGCAGTTGGTACCGGCCGTGGCGTTGACCTTGGCCGCCTGTGGCCTGCCGGTGATGCTGCATGGTGACGAGCACGTCCCGACCAAGGCAGGGGTGACGGTCGGTGCCGTGCTGGACCAACTGGGCGTCGCCACCGACCTGTCCCCCACCGAAGCCGGGTTCAGGTTGGAGGCGGACGGCGTTGCCTACTGCAGTGCCGCTCGGTTCATGCCCGCCTGGCACAACCTGTTGCCGACACGGTGGGAATTCGGGTTGCGGACCGTGCTGAACACGGTCGAGAAGCTCGTGAACCCGGCCAACGCCGACTGGCAGGTGACGGGCTTCTACCACACCAAATACATCGACCATGTCCGGGCCGCCCAGACTGGTGGGCAAGCCAGTTGGATTGTCCAGGGTGAGGAAGGCTCGGTCGAGATGCGCTCGGGCCGCAAGACTCGCATCTACGGACAGTCTGCGGATGAATCCGTGGTTCTTGATCCGGCGGCTCTGGGATTCGCCGAGCGCGTGGCAGTGGAACCGGACCCGGCTCCTGCGGCGCATGCCGCCCTTAACGAGCAGGCGGTTAACGACGAAGACTATCCGGCCAGGGATCAGGTGGCCTTGACGGCAGGTGTAATCCTGTCGCTGTTCGGCCGCGCACGGGACATCTCTTCCGGCATTGAGGCGGCGCGGTCCGCGCTGGCAAACGGCCGTGCCTCCGTCCTTCTTGAATCCATGGCGAACTGATTGTTTCCCACGTACAACCTTGGAGGCATATGTCTCATCACGCTCCGACTTTCTTCGCAACAAGCATCGGCCGCCCGGCTTTTGTCACGGCCGAGTTCCTTGAAGAAATGAATCGGCAGTTCGAGTCGTGTACGCCTCAGGAGATTCTGGAGTGGTGCCTGACCAACTTCCGGACCGGGGTTTCCCTGGGCACGTCGTTTGGCCCGTCCGGCTTGATGATGATGGACATGGCCCTGAAGATCGATCCCCACATCGACATCTACTACCTCAACACCGAGTATCTGTTTCCCCAGACCATGGACCAGATTGCCCGTGCCGAGGAACGCTTTGGGCGCAGCTTCCGCAGCATCATGCCGCACCTTACGATCGCCGAACAGGCTGAACGGTATGGTCCGGCCCTGTACAGCACAGATCCAAACCAGTGCTGCAAAATCAGAAAGGTGTACACCCAAATCCATGCCCTCAAGGACAGTTCGATTTGGATCACTTCCATCCGGCGCGATCAGTCTCCAACCCGGGCCGATACGCCGTTCATTGCCTGGAACGACAAATTCAATGTACTCAAGCTGACACCCATGGCGGAAGTGACCGGCGAAGAGGTCTGGGCCTACGTGAGAGAGCACAACCTGCCCTACAACGAATTGCACGACCAGGGCTATCCTTCGATAGGATGTTGGCCCTGCACGCAGCCTGTCCGGGATGGCGAGGACGAACGGGCCGGCAGGTGGCGCGGCATGGACAAGACCGAGTGTGGCTTGCAGACCGACGACGGTTCCCCCGAGGAGTTGGTGCTGGCCGGTCAGCTAGGCTGACCGGCGCCACTCCGAAGGAGTCGGGGAAGTTGGCGCCCGTGCCGGGGATTGGTCAACAGCAGGTACAACCTTTGCTTCCCTGCTTCCGAGCCTCGTCGTTGACCTGCCCCACGTCCGGTAAGGGTCTGCATGCCGGTTGACGGGGCCGGATTGTCCTCGCTCACTGTTGGGGAAAGGATGTCCGCACTACATGGTGTGCTGTTGGTTGCCCATGGCAGTTTGCGCCCTGGCAGCGATACGGCGCTGTACGCGGTCGTCGACGAACTCAACGCTGTCTGGAAGGCGGCCAGTGCCTCGTCCCAATCCCGGCAAGTATGGGGATGTTTCCTGAACTACGGCGAGCCGCTGCTTGAGGACGGATTCGCCAATCTGGCAGGCATGGGCGCGACCACCATTCGGATCCAACCCTATTTCCTGTTTGGCGGCCAGTACACTCAGCGGGATCTGCCGCAGCGACTCAACGACCTGGCCTGCCGCTGGCCGGCAGTCCACAGTGTTCCGGGGCCGGTAATTGCAGAGCATCCCAACTGGACTCAAGCAGTGATTGAACTGGCGATTCCCGCCATGGGGCCTGCCGATTCGCAACAGGGCTGCCTGTTCGTTGTGCACGGCTCCCGGTACGAGCCGGCGGTTGAGCAGGTTCGAAGGATGACCGATCAACTGAAGGAGGCACTGGCGCCAATTCGGGTTGCGACCGCATACTTGGATATCGAGCAACCGGATGTTCTGACAGCTGCCTGCCACCTGTATGACGAAGGGATCAAGCGGTTGTGCGTGGTTCCTGTTCTGCTGAGCGGGGGTCGTCACACCCGCGAAGATGTGCCGAGGGCCATCAGGGCGTTCAAGCTTGGGTGTCCGGACTGCGCAGTGGTCCTGACCGACCATTTGGGCGAGACTACGTTGCTGACCCCGATCCTGCGAGACCTTGTCGAAAGGGGTCCCGAGGACGATTCCGATTGGGGTTCCCCGCTGGTTCGGCGCACGGACGTGGCGGCATGACCAAGCAAGGCAAGGTATGGCTGGTGGGTGCAGGCCCCGGCGATCCGGAGCTCATAACCCGCAAGGGTCATCGGCTGCTGCATGCCGCTGACGTAGTGGTTCACGACCGGCTCGTATCCGATGCTCTGATTGCTGAACTCCGCCCATCGATCGAGATCATCGATGTGGGCAAAACCCCTGGCAGTTCGTATCCTGCACAGCAGGACATCAATGAACTCCTTGTTCGTTTATCGCGCAGCGGGAAACAGGTGGTCCGCCTCAAGGGCGGCGATCCGTATATCTTCGGAAGGGGAACCGAAGAACGGCAAGCCTTGCGAGAAGCGGGTTGCGAGGTGGAGGTTGTACCTGGAATCAGCGCTCTGACAGGGGCGACAGCGGCGGCCGGTGTGTCCCTGACCCGGCGTGGCCTGTCGTCAACCTTCGCTGTAATGACCGGCCGACCCATGACGGGCCGTTCCATGCCAAAGGAACAGTGGCGCGCGCTGGCAGCGCTGGATACGGTGGTCGTGTTCATGGGTGTGGGTGCGGCCCTGCAACTTCAGACTGAGTTTGTCGCCGCCGGGCGCGCTCCAGACACTCCGGTCCTCCTGATCAACGATGGAACGCTGCCAACCCAGTCCATCCACAAAACGGTGCTGGGACGGCTGGACGCGACTGTCAGGGAACAGTCGATTGGATCCCCGGCCATCATCGTCATCGGCGACGTGGCCAGAGCATGGAACCCGGGCGACGAGGACCTCCCCTCACCAGCTTCGTCAGGTTTTGTCGAACGGGACTCGGAACTTCAATCCTCTGCCTTTCCAAGCGAGGCCCCGGAGCCTCGAGAACCACCGAAACTGTATCCCATGACCTTGACCAACCTCGCGGGTCGCCGGGTTCTGGTGGCAGGCGGCGGCCGGGTTGGCCAACGCAAGATCCGGCGCCTGCTTGATGTTGGTGCACGGGTGGTACTGTGCAGCCCAACCGCCACCCGCGAGCTTCAGGACCGGTCCAGGTCCGGCAAACTGCACTGGATCAGTGGGCGATATCAAACCGACTACCTGGAGGGTTGTTGCCTGGTGTTCGCCGCCACGGACGACCACCGGATTAACCTGGATATTGCGCGGGATGCTGCCGACCTGGGCCTGCTCTGCAATGTGGCGACTGACACGTTGTCGGGTGACTTCCGGGTACCGGCCGTGTTCGAAACCGACGGCTTGCTGGTGTCTGTCAGTTCTGTTGAGGGAGATCCCCGGCGCGCCCGGCACCTGAGGGACCACATTCGGGAGATTCTGGGCTCCCTGGCTGTCGGGTAATAAGTATCCGCTCGCGTCCGGGTTTCAGGGCAAGGCCTCAACCGGATTGGACAGGGTGCCGAGTTCGGAGATTTCGCCCCGGATTCGATCTCCGGGTTGCAACCTCAGCTTCTTCGAGTGCCCAACCCCGGCGGGGGTGCCCATGCTGATCATGTCGCCTGGTTCGACGGTGACGAATTGGGTGATGAACGAAAGTGCCTCCGCCGGCGAGAAGATCATCTGGCCGGTGCTGGCATCCTGTTGCAACTTGTCGTTCAGGAACAGCTGCATTTGGAGGGCTGAGGGATCGGATATCTCGTCGACTGTCGTGATCCACGGCCCCATGGGACCAAAGGTGTCAAGCCACTTGCCGACCAGCCAGTCGAAGAAGCTGTCCCCTTCCTGCATGGGCAGGTCGTCCCTGAAGGACAACTCGCGGGCAGAGATGTCGTTGAAGATGGTGTAGCCGACGATGGCGGTATGGGCTTCTTCCACGGAGAATCCGCGGCCGGATCTGCCAATGACCACTGCAAGCTCAAGTTCCCAGTCGGCGAACTTCGTCGATGAAGGAATACGAATGGCCGCGTCCTGCCCGATGATGGCCGTGGCGGGTTTCATGAAGAAGTGCGGAGTCATCTTGTTCTTGCCGGGAAAGACACCGCCGCCTTCCAGGATGTGATCGGTATAGTTGCCTGCGAGGCACATCAGTTTTCCTGGGTTGGGCAAAGGAGCCAGCAACCGTACTTCGGACAATCGCCGGGCGCAGGCATCCGAAGCCGCACGGTGATGCCACTCCACGGCAGCAGCAACGGCCTCGAGACCTTCCGGGCCGGCAGTGAGCAAGGACTGCATGGTTGCTGCCAAACGTGCGGGGGCTTGGCGACCTTGTTCCAAGGCGGCTGCCAGATCGATGACGCGGTCGCCCACAATGGCCCCGGTGCGGGGTCCCGTTTCGGATTGGTAGGTTGCAAGTTTCATCGGTGTTCTTGGTGTTCCCGATCGGACATGGTCGAACGCACAGTGTTCGGCTCCAATACTACATTTACTTACATTGGAAGTTAAGGTGTCCAGATGAAGACCGGCTGCGTCATGCATGTTCCTTATAGGCAATCAGGAATGATTTCGGTCATCAAAGCTGGTAAAATGCCATAAAATAAAGTTATAACTTCATATTATAACTGTAATATTAATTATAGTCGCATGTATCTGTCATTCAGGCGAAGGATGTGTTCCCTGCTGTTGCGGAGCCCCGATGTCCCTGCCCGCCGTCCCCGTGTCCCTGGGCCGGCCGCTGTGTGGCTGACAAGGATATCGGGCTGAGTTCGGCCGGAGGCTGCCCTCCGCATCCGGCGGTCGGCGTTCCGCCACCGGGCCGCGGTCAACCTGGACGGCCTGCTGGGCGATCCGGTGGTGTGGTCGCAGTTGCGACTGTGCCAGGTAGGCTAGTCCTCGACACTCCCTTTTCGACTAAGCCGGAACTGGTTCGGTACATGCTGGAACGGGCGCTGGATGCCGGGATGCCCGTGGCCTGGGTGACGGGGGACACGGTCAATGGTCTCTCCGTGACTTGCGTGGCTGGCAGGAGACAAAGGCCTGCACTGTTGCGATGAAGTTCGCTGCCACAGGTTGCCAGTGGAACTCCAAGACAGGAATCCAACCGGACAGATGTGGCGACGCATTGATGGTACCTGGACCCATGCGGACGTAGTGGCCTGAGGGGTGAACCGCAACCGGATTGAGCGAGCGGGAGCCGGCTCGCTCGGTTGGCGCCAGGCAATTGTCGATTTCGTCAACATGATAGAGTCCCGCAGGCTGGCTTGGAGCGCGCATTTGCGCAGTCCTGCTAGGCCGCCTCTGCCCAGCAGGGTACTTGCACCCAATTTGTCTCGCACGAGAAGGTTAAAGCCCATGCGTACGTGGTTGTTTTTGGTCTGCGGCCTGCTGCTTGTACTGGCTTTGGCCGCATGCGGTCCCGCCGACTCTCCCGCTGCGGAGGAACCCCTTGCGGAAGACGTGACCGAACCCGCAGCTGACCTGCCCCCTTCCCGCTTCCAGCAGGCGCCCATGCTGGACGCTGCGGTCCTGGATGGCTCACTGCCTCCCGTGGACGAGCGTTTGTCCCAAGATCCGTTGGTCATCGAACCGGTCTCTGAAATTGGCCAATACGGTGGCACCTGGCGACGCCTGGACAGCAGCGATAACTTGGGCCTGACCCGCCAGGTCATCTTCGTGGAACCGTTCCTCAAATGGCACCGGGACGCCAACGGCATGCGTCCCAATCTGGTGGAATCCTGGAGCTACAACGAAGCGGGCACGGAACTGACCGTCAATTTCCGTCAGGGCATCAAGTGGTCCGACGGAGATCCCATGGATGTGGACGACTATCTGTTTTGGTGGAATGATCTGGTTCTGAACGAAGATGTGCCGGTCGCCGCGCCCAACGGCACCATTTTCCAGGGCGAAACGATGCAGGTGGCGAAAGTAGATGACTTCACCCTACATTTCACCTTCCCCATTCCCGCTCCCCTGTTCATGGAACAGCACTCACGCGGACATTACCATTCCGCGGCCTTCGTAGTGCCGTCCCATTTCCTCAAGACCCTGCATCCTGCCCATTCGGACGCTACCGACAACGACGCCCTGCTGAACTACTATGACATCGGATCTCGCCTCCAGAAGACGGACATGCCAATGCTCAGTCCCTGGGTACCGACGGCCTTCACGTCGGGTCAGACCGCGGTCTTCGAACGGAACCCCTATTACTGGAAAGTGGATCCGGTCGGCAACCAGCTGCCATACATCGATCGTATGGTGGTGGACATCGTGACCGGTGGTTCGTTTACCGAGTCCGTCGCGCTCAACACCATTGCCGGGGAAGTGGACATGCAGGTGCGTGACATTGCCCCCAAGGACGTTCCCTTGCTACTGGAGAATGCAGAGCCCGGTGGGTACAGGATGCTTTTCTGGAACCGTGGCGACTATTCCTGGCCTTGGCTTATCCTGAAATATGACTATAACGACGAAGCCATCGTGGATCTCTTCTATGGCAAGTCCTTCCGGAGGGCCCTGTCCCACGCCATCGATCGAGAGCGCATCAACGAGATCGTATCGCTGGGTCTGGGGCATGCACGCTCCTTCGCTCTGAGTCCGGAAAGTCCTGAATTCCAGACCGAGCGCGGCCAGCAGGTGTATACCGACTGGTCTACCTCCTACGCCGCTCACGATCCCGATCTGGCCCGGTCCCTGCTGGATGAGGCCGGGGTCGTGGATCAGGACGGCGACGGAATGCGCGATCTGCCCAATGGTGATCCCCTGGAGCTGATCGTTCACGTCAGCGTGGGAGATCAGAATTCGGTCGATGCCATGGATCTCATCAAGGAAGACTGGGAGGAGGTTGGCATCAGCACCGTGCTCAACGCCGTTGAGTGGAGCGTGATCATGGAGGATGGTGAAAACCGCGATGTCATGATCCATGCCTGGGGCAGTGCCGCCGCCTGGGGCCTGGTTTCCGCTGCCACGGTGTGGACCCCGGTGGAGAGCGTGTCCTACGCCTTGGGGGGCATCCACGTCGGTCGCCATTACCAGACTGGAGGTGAGTCGGGGGTGGCGCCGCGTCCGGGTTCAGCCCTGGAAAAACTGCAGAACGCCTACACCGAGCTGATCACTATCGTCGACCCGGTGGAACGGGAGGCGAAACTACTGGACGCCTATCAAATCCACATCGACGACGGGCCGGTTTCCATTGGCATCGTCGGGGAACACCTCTCGCCCCTAGTGGTCAAGAACAATTTCCACAACGTGCCCGAAGAGGGTGGCATTGTCGCCTCGTGGGACTTGGGTTTTCCGGGTTCCACCGATCCTGAGCAGTATTACATGACTACCGAGTAAGCCGGCACTGTTCTCGTCTGGTCAACTGGGTTATGGGTCAAACCCATAACCCGGTCTCTACCCATGGGTACGGCGTATGGGTGCCTACATTCTGCGTCGCCTGCTGACTCTGGTCCCCACCGTGTTTCTGATCACGGTGCTGGGCTTCATCATCATGGAGCTGCCACCTGGAGACTATGTCGACCGCTACATCCTCCAGCAACAGGCCCAAGGCAATACAGGCATCGCAGATCAGGAGGCCATGCTGCGTGTCCGTTTTGGCCTGGACAAACCGGCCGCCGTGCGCTTCACCCACTGGCTGGGTGCCTTCGCCCGGGGTGATTTCGGGGATTCCCTGGCACAGAACCGACCAGTCCGCACCATCATCGGCGAGCGGCTGCTGCTGACTTTCGTTGTCTCTTTCTGCGCCTTTCTCCTGTCCTGGGGCATTGGCATTCCCCTGGGAATCTATTCCGCTACCCATCAATACTCGAAGGGCGACAATTTCCTGACGGTCACCGCCTTTCTGGGTCTGGGCCTGCCTGATTTTCTCATTGCCCTGATCTTCCTGGTACTGGCTTGGCGCGTCTCAGGTGACGTGCTTACGGGCTTGTTCTCCTCCGAGTTCACCACGGCGTCCTGGAGCTGGGCCAAATTCCAGGATCTGCTGCGCCATCTCTGGATCCCCGTGCTGGCCGTCATCCTCACCGGCACGGCCTGGGTGATGCGGGTCATGCGGGGCAACCTGCTGGACGTGCTGAACAGCAATTACATTCAGGCCGCGCGTGCCCGGGGCGTGCCTGAACGCGTGGTGGTGTGGAAACACGGCGTGCGCAACGCCCTGCATCCCCTGGTGTCGGCCCTGGGCCAGACTCTGGTCTGGCTGGTCAATGGCTTTACCATCACCAGCATTGTTCTGGATCTGCCCACCATCCAGACGGTCTATCTCAACGCCACCCTGTCCCAGGATATTTTCCTGGGCGGCACGATCCTGATCCTGATCGGCCTGCTGGTGGTCATAGGCACATTTCTGGCCGACATTCTGCTGGCCTGGCTGGACCCGCGCATCCGTTTCTCCTGAGCCGTGTATCCAGCCACGTGACCGTCTCGTCCGCCACTGTCTCCCCGTCGTCTCCCTACGCCATTCTGAGCGTGCGCCAGTTGATGTGGCGGCGTTTCCGGCGTAACCGCCTGGCGGTGGGTGGTGTGTGGATCCTGCTTGGCCTGTACCTGGTTTCAGCTTTTGCCGGCTTTGTGGCTCCTTACGGTGTCCGGACCACCCACGACCAGTTTGCGCTGGCCCCGCCCCATGGCCTGCATTTCCGCGATGCGGATGGCCGGTTTACGCTCCGTCCCTTCGTGTATGGCCTGGAATCGTCGGTGGATCGGTCCACGTTTCGCAAGATTTTCACTCGGGTGCCGGAGGAAACCTATTCGGTACGGTTCCTGGGCCGGGGTGTGGAGTACAAACTGTGGGGTCTCATTGAGACCAACCGACACCTCTTCACCGTGGAGGATCCCGGCGTTATCTTTCTGCTCGGGACGGATCGCCAAGGTCGGGATCTGTTTTCGCGCATCCTCTACGGCTCCCAGGTGTCCCTGACCGTCGGGTTGCTCGGTGTGCTGCTGGCCTTGGTTCTGGGCACGGTGATCGGCATTGTCGCTGGCTACTTCGGGGGTCTGCTGGACAGCGTCATCCAGCGTGTAATCGAGGTGCTGCTGTCCTTTCCCCAGATACCTCTCTGGCTGGCGCTGGCCACCCTGGTACCACCCACATGGTCTTCCATCCGGGTGTACTTCGGCCTGTCTCTGGTCCTGAGCATCGTGAACTGGGGAGGCTTGGCCCGTCAGGTGCGGGGAATGGTCTATGCCCTGCGGGAGGAGGATTTCATCCGGGCCGCCCGTTACACCAACTGCAGTCTTGCCCGCATCGTGTTGCGTCATCTGCTACCCAACACCCTGAGTCATGTGCTGGTGGTTGCCACATTGGCCATCCCCCAGATGATTCTGGGGGAGACTGCCCTGAGCTTTCTGGGTCTGGGCATACGGCCGCCAATGACCAGCTGGGGTCTGCTTCTGAGCGAAGCCCAGCATGTACGGGTGGTCCTGCAGCAGACTTGGCTGCTCATCCCCTCAGCCTTTGTCATCCTGACCATCATCTGTTTCAACTTTATGGGCGACGGGCTGCGTGACGCCGCCGATCCCTTCAGTCAGTGAATGCCCAATGTCCGCCCACGATGCCTCCTCCCTCCTGTCTGTCGAGGATCTGCACGTACATTTCCATACCGAACAGGGGACCGTGCAGGCTGTGAACGGCGTCAGTTTCACCGTAGGCCGGGGTCAGACCCTGGGGGTCTTGGGCGAGAGTGGCTGCGGCAAGTCCGTCACCGGCTTTTCCTTGCTCCGGCTGATTCGGCCGCCGGGCCGAATCGAGAGGGGGCGTATCGTCTACCACGGGCTGGACACGGAACTGGACCTGGTCCAGGAACCGTCCAGGAGTCCTCTCCTGCGCCAAGTGCGTGGAGGTGAAATCGCCATGATTTTCCAAGAACCCATGACCTCGCTGGATCCGGTGTACACGGCAGGCAACCAGGTGCTGGAAGCCATCAACTATCACCTGGACGTGTCCCAGGCCGCGGCCTGGGACATGGCGGTGACGATGCTGGGCAAAGTGGGTCTGCCGGAACCGCAACGGATTATGCATACCTACCCCCACCAGCTGAGCGGCGGCATGCGGCAACGGGTCATGATTGCCATCGCCCTGGCCTGCCATCCCCAACTACTGATCGCGGACGAACCCACCACGGCCCTGGACGTCACCACGGAAGCCCAGATTCTGGAATTGCTGCAGGAATTGCAGACCGATCTGCAGATGGCCATCCTGTTTATCACCCATGACTTGGGTGTTATCGCCGAGATGGCCCAGGAGGTCATCGTGATGTATCTGGGCGAGATCGTGGAACGAACCGACATCGAGTCTCTTTTCGCGGAACCGCTGCACCCTTACACCCGCGCGTTGCTGGAATCCATCCCACGCCTGGGGACGCGCGATGGCAAGCGTCTCCAAGCCATTGAGGGCGTTGTCCCATCCCCGGCCGACATCCCGCTGGGCTGCACCTTTCACCCCCGCTGTCCGGATTTCATGCCCGGCCTGTGCGACGTGCATGCACCCACACCGCAGACCCTGACCGACGGGCGGCAGGTACAGTGCTTTCTGTACGACGACCAGCGGCCTGGCGTCAGGAATTTGCAGTCATGAGCACGTCGCCCACCACTCCGTTGCTCACGGTTGAGGATCTCAGGATGCACCATCCTGTGGGCGCTGGCATGATGCAGCGCCGCACCGGGGTTGTGAAGGCTGTGGACGGCATCTCCTTTACCATCCCGACCGGCCGCACCCTCGGCTTGGTGGGCGAGTCGGGCTGCGGCAAGACGACCACGGGTCACTGCATCATGCGGGGTTATACCCCCACTGCCGGCCGGATTCTTTTTCACGATCCGAACCGCGGCCCCCTGGACATCTGCCAGGCGGACAGGCGCACCCTGGCCTACATCCGCCAGAAGGTGCAGATGGTCTTTCAGGATCCGTATTCATCCCTGAATCCACGCATGACGGTTCAGGAGATTGTGGGTGAACCCCTGCGCGTCAATCAGGGCCTGTCCGGGCCGGCACTGCGGGCACGGGTTGAGGAACTGCTGACCGTCGTGGGCCTGCACGTCAGTGCCATGAATCGTTTTCCCCATGCATTCAGTGGCGGCCAGCGGCAACGCCTGGTCATTGCCCGGGCCCTGTCCCTGCGTCCTGCCCTGATTGTCGCTGACGAGCCCGTGTCGGCCCTGGACGTCTCCATCCAGGCCCAAACCCTGAATCTGCTGCAGGATCTCCAGGAGCGTTATGGTCTTTCCTATCTGTTCATTGCCCACGACCTGAGCGTGGTGGAGCACATCAGCGACGAAGTCGCGGTGATGTATGTAGGACGCATTGTGGAAATGGGCCCCACACACCAGGTTTTCGACACCCCGCGCCATCCCTACACGTCAGCCCTGCTCTCGGCCGTGCCCCGTCCCAATCCCTCACGCACACACCAGCGGATCATTCTGCAGGGGGAAGTGCCCAACCCAGCCAATCCACCGTCCGGCTGCGCCTTTCATCCCCGTTGCCGTCACGCCGAAGACCGCTGCCGCCACGAAATTCCCGTCCTGCAGGCCACGGGAGATGGGCACAGGGTAGCCTGCCATTTTGCCGACTCGCTGTCACTGCCCGGGATTGGCCAAGTCTGATCAGAGGTTTTCACCATGCATCTCACAACCCAGGAAATTCAGGCGTTTCAGGATGCAGGCGTGCTCCTGAAAACAGGTCTCGTTCCGGCCGCCACCACACAACGGATTCGCCAGGAGTGCCGAAACATCCACCAACGCATGCGCCAGGCACCTCCGGCCGGAGTGCATATTTCTTGGGAAGACGAGGACACGCGGGAATGGATCCGGCAACTGATGCACAGCGAGCTGATCAGTCCCACGCTCAACGCCCTGTTGCGGAACGACACCATTCTGGACATTGTGGAAGATCTGATCGGTCCCGACATCTCCCTCTACCACAGTAAGCTGCTGCCCAAATCCCGGGGCACCGGCGCCGAAGTTCCTTGGCACCAGGACTACGCCTACTGGCGGCAGGACGCCAACCAACCCCTGATGGTCAACTGCATGCTGGCCATTGATCCGGCTGACGAACACAATGGGTGTCTTGAATTTCTACCGGGCAGCCACAAGTGGGGCCTGCAGGAACATGAACGGCATCAGGAAGCGTTCGGGGTCTTCCTGCCCGGTCGTTACTATCCGCGCCCTGAAGGCCAGGCCTTTCCCATGCAGCCAGGGGATGCCCTGTTTTTCACCTCTCTGGTCATTCACGGTTCCGCCCCCAATCGCTCCGATGTGGATCGCTGGGCCAATACCATTGCCTACAACGTAACCGGCAACGGCAGGGACCAGTGCCGGGAAGTCCTGCGCGGCCGGCCTCTCGCCTGACCGCCGATCCCTGCCAAGCAACGTATGGGGCAGCGGATATACGGCGATCCCATCACCCCCATTGCGTGTGCCCACACCACGAAATCCAGACCGGAAGCATGTCTCTCTGCGGTGCGGACAGCCAGAGTTCAGGCTGCCACGGCTTTTCCCGCCGTACCCACCAACTGGACATTTCACGCGGGAGGAATCGACATCCTCAGCATGGTTACATAAATTGACAACTGTAGTATCAAGCCAGTGGCATGGTGACTTTCACATTCCCCTCCACGTGGGAGCGAAGGATCGCCAATAGGATTTCCAGGCTTTTGCGCGCCTCGGTTCCAGGCGACTCCAGCATGCCGCCGTGGTCCAGGACGTGAACCAACTCTGCCACTGCCCCCGCTTGGTACTCCATCGCAAAGGAGCGGTCCGAAACCATATCCTGATAGGACCAGTCTAATACCAATCCATCATGTCTGGATT
>JAAXGZ010000073.1 GCA_012271135.1 Caldilineales bacterium
TATCTCAAAAACTGTTCATACCATTGGTCGTTGTGAAGTTCAATCAATGCCTTCATGTGACTCCTCTCATCGCGGACCTTCTCGTTCCGGCTAGCACGGTCGACTGGCGACCGTCGATGTTAGCGCGGCGAACCGTCTGGCGTCAGATGCCGGTGGAGTGTGGTGTGCGACGGCCCGCCGCACTGCGCACCATCGAATAGCGACCTCAATCCCAAAGGTTGGTGTGCTGGCACAAGTCGATCGCTAGGGCGTGTGGACATAGGACATGAATGAGGTCGTTGGTCGTGAGACTATCATCCTGTCCACGTCGCACTCCCCTTCACAGCCCCTCTGCCATGGCCCGTCACGCCCTGCGCCCCCATGAATTCAAGGTCCTGCTCCGTCTGCGGCAACAGGACCCGGCGGTGCGCGTGGGGTCGCACCGGGATCTCCGTCGCTTCCGGCACGGGGTCCACTCCCTCCTGCGCACGGGCATCCCCTGGCGGGACCTGCCGCGCCGCTTCGGGCATGGGAACAGCCTCTTTCGCCGCGACCGGCGCGGGTGCCTGGCCGGGGTCTGGGAACGGCTGGCGGCGGCCTGCGCCGAGGAACGGGCCCAACCGTGTCGCGTGCACCTGGACACGACCCCTGTGCGCTCCCACCCGGTCTCGGCCGGTGCTGGGCGAGACCAGGGCAGTCAGGACGCGCAGGCCCAGGGACGCAGCCGGGGCGGCTTCGGCACCAAGCTGCATGTCCTGGTCGATGCCCAGGGAGGCCTGCGGGCCTGCTGCCTGACGCCGGGGCAGGCCCATGACCGACCGCAGGCAGAGGGCCTGCGGGAGGGCGTCCGCCCCGACTCCGTGCTGGCGGACCGGAGCTACGACGACGATGATCTGCGACGGTACATCGTGGCCCAGGGGGCCGAACCGGTGATTCCAGGACGGCGCCACCGGCGGGAGCCGATCGCCTACGACCGGGTGCTGTACCGGGAGCGCAACCTCGTGGAACGGTCCATCGGTTGGCTCAAGCAGGGCCGCCGCATGGCCACGCGTTATGAGAAGACCGCGGCCAGCTATCTAGGCTTTGTCCTGTTCGCCGCGGCGCGCCATTGGCTGCGCAATCCCTTTGCTAATGTCCACACGCCCTAGTTCGCTGCCTCCAGCGCGGCCGCCCGTTCGCACAGTGGCTGTCCACCGTTGCGCGCGCAGAGCAGGAAGTTGGTCATCAGATCTGCCAACGGTTGGCAGTCGATTTCATCCACATACAACCTGGCCACCACGCCATCGTTCAGTTCCACCCTGATGCAAGGCTTCACCGCTCTTCTGACGTAAGGCTTGCGCCTGCTGAACCGCTTTCTCCTCTGAATGTCGATCGCCGAGTACACGGCACGCCACGGCGCGTGCCGGTTTCCGTCGGGCAGCGACAGACTCAGTTCTTCCCAGTCCAGGCTCAGTGAATCCTTGCGCGAACCCATTTTTCTGAGAAACACCCAAACCGCCATGTAGGTGACTGCCAACAGGACCAGAGTTAGCATCAACCAACTCAAGGTCACCGGCTGTTCCGGGTTGTCAAACCACCGATCAAAGCCGGTGAGCACTCGAACACCGAGAACGACTGCCAACACAGTGGTCAATATCTCCGCAAATGTTTTCTTGCCCGTGGACTTCTGCTTTACCTTGTCGTAGTGGGCGACCAGCGACACGTTCGGTCTGGTTGTTGGCTCGGGCTCTAGCAGGAGACCGTCGGGCGGCTTCTTGTGCAAGCCATAGTCGCGCAGGTGGTCGCGCAGCTTCCGCCAGCGCGCAAGTCTCTGTTCTGTGGATTCCTCCGAGGCGCGCATGGGGTTTGAAGGTCCTGTCAGTCCTTGTCCTTCCGGAGTGAGGTTGCGGGGGCGTTTACGTCCTGGCACGCGGCTCACCTTCCCGCCAGGGCCTTGCCTTCGTGGTCGTGCCTGCGTCCACGGTTCGGCCTGGGTGCCAGCCGTTCAACGCCGCTGCGGCGCGGCTCCTGCGGTGGTTTCAGCTTCCTGCGGTTGTGCGCTCGGGCTGTCGGTGGGTTGACCATCGGGCGGACCTCGATCCAAGACAGCCAGGATGCTGTTCTTGAGTTGCTCCCGCAGGTCCTCCGGCATCTCCCATTCAATACGGTTGAGGTGGTTGATGTCGAAGTGGACGGCTTTCGTGCGAACCGCGCGACGAACCAACGGCATGTCTCGAGTTCCCCGGTCTGACCGCCACGGTCGCGGTTCCACACGGATGTCGCCTACCAGCCGCCGCCTCGCGGTAGCGTGTCGTCATCGCGCTCGCGGTAGCCAGTTTTGACGAGCAGATCCAGCCAAGACGACGGGTCGACCATCACGGCCACGAGCCGCTCCAACGCATCGTCGGGTGCGTTGTGGGTGAACCAGTTGGATTCGACACGCTCCAGCTGGGATCCCGTCAACTTGCTGCCGAGCAGCGTGTTCAGATCGCGTACGCGCCCGGAGTTCTCGATGTGTTGTCGCTCCCGCTCACCCAGTTTTCCGTGCGCGTAGTGGTCGAGCGCGACGGTGCCGAAGCCGCCCAACGCATCATCGCCAATTCGGTGTTCGTAGCCGATGTCGCGGGGCGTTTTGCCCAACGTTGCCAACGCGTGGTCGGCCAGGTACAGGGATGCGCGTTGCGCCGCGGTGAGCAACGTTTCGTTGTCGGTCGTCGGCCATTGCACCTGTTGGTCGTGTTCGTACAAAACGGTGTTCTGATAATCCAATTGCTGCAGGTAGTCGACCGGCATGATGGCCGTCAGGTTGGCGTGCGGCTCCGCCGACAGCAACCCGGCCAGAGCGCACACGTTGTGCTGATCGTCCCGATGGAGATGCTTTCTGAAATCCACCCCTTCTGCGCCCTGCGCGGCCTTCATACAGCGTTCCAATGTCCCTTGTGCGGACAATACGACCTTGCCCGACACCGGCTGCGCACCGAAGACGATCAGCGCAGTTTCCAGTTTGCGGCGCGCTGAGTGCAGGAATCTCTGAACCCCCGGCCAAGGATTGTGTTGATCCATGGGTGGCAAGTGTTCTCCGGTGGCGGTCAGTCCATGCGCCTGTACCTGGCCGGCAATATGCGGCAGCGAGGTGCGCAGTTCGTCGAATTCCACCGGCGTGAAGTGGAACAGCTGGGCGCGGGGGTGGGGTTCCCGGTCCTGTAGTTGTGCGAGCGCTTCCTCGGTCGCATCGGGATCGTCGCCGATGACCGCCAGATCGACATCCGAGCCTGGCCGCCAATCGCCGACGGCGCGCGAGCCGAACAGCACCACCTGCGCGTCGGGCAGCCGCGCCTGCAGCTCGCCGACCAGCGCTAGGGCGCGCGGGTCGGGGCTGCCCCGACCGTGCTCGAGGTCTGCGGTGTGTGGACCCGGCGTTGTCTGTGCCCTGGCCGGCACTTCATTGCGTGGTGCGTTCACGCCTTGGCCTCCCGGCGCAGTGAGCCGTCCGGCGCCAGGTGGCGGTACAGCGTCTGCCGACTGACGCCCACGGTGCGGCAGACCTGGGACACGGAAATCGACGGGTCCCGCATCAGGGCCTGGGTGGTGCTCAGTTTTTCCGGGGTCAGGGCGCGGGGGCGGCCCCCCAGGTGTCCCCGCGCGCGGGCGACCGCGGCCCGTTCCGCGATCGCAAGCCGTTTGAACGGCTTGATCTTGAATAGATACGTTCCGGGTTGACCCAACTCCTGAATACCTAGGAGGAAGAACTCCGGCAATGTGACGATCCTGATCATCCAGATTGGGCCGAGTTGGGGGTTTCCAAGAAGCTGCTCGGAGAAGTGGGACTCAGAGCAGCGCCCAAATCGCAGAATGGCATGGCGCAGCGGGTCTATCTGGTGAGGAACCCGCCGGACAATGAGGGGACGCTACACCTGCGTTGGTCACAGGACTAATACAAATCCATTTTGATTGGATTACTTGATTATGAGCCGGCAGGGGCTTCGGGGCGTCCCGGATTCAGTGAAGGACCAACAATGACAATGCAACAGGAGGCTGTGGACGGGGTGCAATCCCCAACCCCCGGCTCCACTACCCCAACCTTCTGCCTCCTTACAGTAGCGAGTCCCTATCCAGCAGGGAACGGGCCTTGTCATCATCGTCGGTTGTGACCGCGAGGATGGCCTGTCCCGCCAATCGATGGACGATATGGATCGTCCGCACATTCAGCCGGTGGCTACCAAAGAGTCGCGCGACGCGGGCTAGTGCCCCCGGCCGGTTGGGCAGGCGAAAGATGATGGCATCCGACGTTACCGCCCTTAGCCCCGCCTTCAGCAGCACCCGCAGTGCTGCATCGTCGTCGCTCGTGCCGAGGGTGATCACTCCCAACTCTCCGATCAGCCGCCCGTCGATCGCCTCGATGTTGATCCCTGCCTCAGCCAGCGCCTCCGTGACCATTGCCAGCGAGCCCGCCTCATCGGGAACGATCACGATGATATGACGATCCCGCTCTTGGTATTCGCTGAGAGACCGGCTCATGGTTTGACCTCCGGCCATTCAAACAGGCAATCGGCGATCACCTGGTCGATCATCTCGCGGGTCACGTGAGGCATGGTAATCAGGTGGGCGATGTCCCCCAAGGGTGCCAGCTGCCACTGGAAGAGCACATATGGCGAGGGTCGAGGGAACACCACCGTGACGCTGTTCTTGGCCCGCCAGGCGGGAATCCCGTTCGCGTTGAACTGCTGCACCGCATATTCGGCGGTATCCAGCATCTGCGCCACCTGTCGGCGAAACCCCTCCCGGCCGTGTTTGGTAAGCGAATACCAGATGATCACTGGCGTGATCGCATTGCGAGAGCCGAGCAGCGTGGTGTCCAGGGCGCCCACGTATTCGATTGCCCGGCCAATCTGCGCCGTGTACTCCCGCCTTGTCACCACCACCCCGCAGGGCAGCGGCGACCCCATCATCTTGTGTCCCGAAATAGCTATGCTGTCGATGCCTTTGTCAAAACCGAACGGCTGCGGATCGTCGACGAACGGCAGGATCATCCCGCTCAGCGCTGCGTCGGCATGAATGTATGAGCGCGGGAGCGCCAGCTCCTCCACGATGCCGTTGATCCGGTCCAGGTCGTCCACCGCGCCCTTCATGGTGGTTCCGATATTGGCCACAATCAGGGCCGGTACATCCCAGTTGATCCGAATCGACTCCCGCAGGTCGTCGTAGTCCATCTCGCCGTTCTCCTGGCTGCGGATCATGATGTTGCGCACATTCAGGACATGCAGAATCTTCAGCACCGAATAGTGTGTGTCCTGCGAGAAGTACACTACCGGATCGCGCAGCATCTCCCGGCCCACGTAGATGCCGTACATGTT
>JAAXGZ010000141.1 GCA_012271135.1 Caldilineales bacterium
TTGAGCAGGCTGCCGCCCGCCGCGCCGCGGATGGTGTTGTGGCCCAGGGTCAGGAACTTGAAGTCGAACAGCGGATCGGGGCGCAGGCGTCCGGTCACCGTGGCCATGCCCGGTACGGATCCCGCCAGCCGATCCAGCCGCGGCTGGGGTCGGTCCTCGGCCTCCCGGTAGATGATGGCCTGATCCGGTGCCGACGGCAGCCGCAGCTGCTGCGGAAGCGGATTGTATTCCCGCCAGGTCTCCAGGATCTCCTCGGCGGTGGGCTTGACGTCGAATTCCACGCTGATGGCCTCCAGATGGCCGTTGCGGGTGGCCACGCGGTTGCAGTGCGCCGAGATGCGGAAGTCCGGGGGGATAATCCGCTCCCCGTCGAAGCGCCCCAGCAGCTTGTGCGGCTCCTTTTCCTCGACCTTGGCCTCTTCGCCGGCAATGTACGGCACGATGTTGTCCAGGATGTCCATGCTGGGAATCCCGGGGTAGCCGGCGCCGGATATGGCCTGCATGGTGCAGACGAACAAGCGAGAGATGCCGAAGCGTTCGTGCAGGGGGTGCAGTGCGGAGACCAGGTGGGTGGTGGTGCAGTTGGCGTTGGTGACGATGTAGCCGCCCCAGCCGCGCCGCCGCTGCTGGATTGGGATCAGGCCGATGTGGTCCGGGTTGACTTCGGGGATGAGCAGGGGTACATCGTCCGCATAGCGGTAGGCGCCGGCATTGCTGTAGACGCCGTAACCCGCCTGGGCGAAAGCCCTCTCGGCCGTGCGGGCCTGGTCGGTCGGCAGGCCGCTGAACACGATTGTGCATTCGATGTCGGGTTCCACCGGCTGCACCACCATGCCCCGGACGGCCGCCGGCATCGGATCGCGCAGTATCCAGGTACAGGCTTCGGCGTACGGTTTGCCCGCGCTGCGCTCCGAGGCACAGACCGCGGTCAGACGGAACCAGGGATGCTTGTCCAGCAGCGACACGAACCGCTGCCCAACAGCGCCGGTGGCGCCCAGGACACCTACGTCAATCCGCTTGTTCATGGTCTGCAACAGGTACCTGACTCCGGTCAATTGGGAATGATTATGGATGGGCGAAGGCCAAGTCGACAACATCACTCAGGACGCCGGCTGCAGTGGCGTCCACCCCGGCGCCCCGTCCTTGGAGGACCAGGGGCTGGGGGTTGTACCAGCCGCTGCGGAACTGGACCAGGTTGTCGGTGCCCCGGAGCTGTCCCAGGGGGCTGTCCAATGGTACTTCCTGCAGGCCAACCCGCACGGAATCCTCCGACACCGAGGCCACATAGCGCAGGCAGGCATCCCGCCGGGCCGCGGCCGCGCACCGGGTTTGGAAGCCTTGGTTCAGGGAAGGCAGCGCCTTCATGAACTCGTCCACGGTCAGGTCCGCAGCCTCCTCGGGATACAGGCTTTCAATCCCAACATCCGCCAGCGACAGGCCCAGACCAATGCCGCGCGCCAGAATTAGGGCCTTGCGCGCCACATCCACACCTCCCAGGTCGTCCCTGGGATCCGGCTCGGTGTAGCCCGAAGCCTTGGCCTCGGACACGACTTCGCTGAAGGCCTGTCCCTGCTGCAGGCCGGTCATGACATAGCCCAGCGTGCCGGACAGCGCACCTTCCACCGAGGCCACGGCATCTCCGCTGCTGATCAGGCGGTGCAAGGTGGCTACGACCGGAAGTCCCGAACCCACGGTGGTCTCCCATCGGCTGCGTCCCAGATTCCAAGTTCCTTGGGGGGTGTGGGTCAACCGGTCCCAGACGGCCAGGTCCTGGGTCAGCGGTTTCTTGTTGGCCAAGACAATGCGGTGGCCCGTCTCCAATGCCCACTGCAGGGCGTCGGCCGTCGCGTCGGCCGCCGAGCAGTCCACCACCACGGATTCCGGAGCGGCCCCCTGTTGCGCCGCTGCCAGGGGCGAATCACAGGTGCCGCCGTTGGTCCATTCGGCCAACGGCCGGCCGGCTGCCTTGTGCTTCAGAATGGCCGCCAGTTCGGTGTCCGGAAGGCCACTGCCCCCGGTGCAGACCAAGCCTTGGCTGTCGCTGACGGCGCGGATGGACAGGCGCAGGCCGTAGTGGCGATCGTGAAAGGCGCGTTGGCTCAGAACCTGGGAGACGAAAGAACGACCAACGCTACCCAACCCCAGCACAACGACGGGTACATCAACCATGAATCGGGTGAATCCGTCTCCTCGGGATAAGCGCGAATTCTAGCACAGCAAACAACGCCGGAATTCAGTCCTCCGCGAAGGGTTTCGGACCGGATTCGGTCAGGAAAATGCCGTCGGACACGCGTGTCCGGCACGGATTGCCGGGGCAGTCAGCCGGTCGGCTGTGCCAGGTTGAAGGCCCGGTGCAGGGCGTTGACCGCGGCGTCGGCGGCATCCCGCACCACCACCAGGCTGATCATGGTGTCGCTGGCGCCCTGGGCGATGGACACAACGTTGATCCGGGCATCGCCCAGGGCTGAGAAGACCCGGGCCGCGATGCCCGGCGTATGGCGGATGGCCTGGCCCACGGCGGCCACGATGACGATGTCGGGATCACCGTCGATGCGTTCGATGTAGCCGCGGTCCAGCTCCATTGAGAACTCCCAGCGCAGGGCGTTGATCACCATGTCGGCCGAATCATCCGGAACCACGAAGCAGATGCTCTGCTCACTGGAACTTTGGCTGATCATGAGCACGTTGGCGTTCACGTCCGACACGGCGCGGAAGGCCCGGGCCGCGATGCCCGGCACGCCGATCATGCCGCGTCCCTCGATCATGATCATGTTCATGTCCCGGATGGCCGAGATCGCCTTGATCCCGGCCTGCTTCACACGGTGTTCGCCCGCGATGACCCGGGTGCCGACATGATCCGATTCGAACGTATTGAGGACCCGCAGTTCGATGCCCTTGCGGATGGCGGGCCGCACGGTCTTGGGATGGATTACGCGGGCACCGTAGTAGGCCAGTTCGGCGATCTCGGGGAACGTGATTTCGCGCAGCGAGCGAGCGTCCGGCACCACCTTGGGATCGGCGGTCTTGACTCCGCTGACATCGGTCCAGATTTGGATTTCGTCGGCGTCCAGGGCCGCTCCCAGAATGGCTGCCGAATAGTCCGACCCACCCCGACCCAGTGTCGTGTGGAGCCCGTCAAACGTGGAGCCGATGAAGCCTCCGGTGACCACCGCCCTGCCCTGCGCCAACAGGGGTGTCAACTGTGTTTGGCAGCGTGATTCGGTCTCGCTGACCAGGGGTTCCGCCGCGCCGAAGTTGTCGTCGGTCACAATGAGCGAACGGGCGTTGGCGTGCACCGCCGAAACGCCGGCGGACTTCAGCACCTCGGTCAGCAGCGGCGCCATCACCTGTTCGCCCGTGCCGCAGATCCAGTCGTTGCCGCGGGGCGTCAACTCGCCCAGCACGGCAATGCTGTCCAGGACCCGCCGCAACTGGCGGATGGTTTCCTCCAGATCCTGGGTGAGGCGCCAGCGCACGTCGGCATCGTCGACGAGCGTCTCCGTCACCTCCGCATGTTTGGTGCGCAGAAGATTGCAGGTGGCTTCGGTCCGGTCCTGGTCGGCGTTGGCCGCAGCCTGGGCCGCGTCGGACAGCAAATCCGTCACGCCGCTCATGGCGCTGGTGACCACCACCACGCCCGGACGCCTCTGCTGGGCGGCCAGTTCCCTACGCACGATGATGGCTACCTGCCGCAGGGCATCCACACTGCCGACGGACGTGCCGCCGAACTTCATCACTATCATTGGGGGATTTCTCCGCAGGGAGGCAACGCGAGCCGAATGCTCGCTCAACGGGTGTTCGGCGCCTGGAGCACGAAGACACCGGTGGTGGCCCGCCACTTGGCCGCCGCGGTATTCTTCACCATCCGCGGCCCGGCCAGGAAAATCGAGTCGACCACCTGAATCCGCTCGGCCAGACAGAACTCCAGGAAGTCGGCAATGGTGACCGCCTGCCAGCGCCTTTCCCCGTGCCAGGGTTCGGGGAGGATGGGGGCCTCGGGCATGCGGCCGTTCAGGACCAGGTTGATCCGGGCTCGCCAATGGCCCCAGTTGGGCAGGCTGACAACGACCTGACGGCCCACCCGCATCATCTCCCGCAAGACGCGGACCGGCCGATTGAGGTAGTGAAGGGTCTGGCTCAGGATGACATAGTCCACGGACTGGTCCGGATAGTCCTTCAGACCGTCGTTGAGGTTGCCCTGAACCACGGTCAGGCCCTTGCCGACGCAGTCCAGGACGGCTTCCTCGTGCAGTTCGATGCCGGTTCCCCGGACAGCCTTGGCCTCGATCAGGTAGGCCAGCAATTCGCCCGTGCCACAGCCAAGGTCGAGCACTCGGCTTCCCTCGGTCACCAGTTCGGTGATGGCAGTCAGGTCAGGCCGGGCCCGTACGTCGTGCATGCGGCGGTTGGTTCAGGCCTGGCCCGCGGCCAACCCGTTGAGGTAGTTGGTCAGGATGCGGGTCATCCGATCCGGTTCCAGGAGGAACGCGTCGTGGCCCCAGACGCTGTCGATGTCGACGTAGGTGACGGCAATGCCCAGGGCGTTCAGGGCCCGTACCAAGTCGCGGCTCTGATGGCTTGGGTAGAGCCAGTCGCTCGTGAAGCTCAGCACCAGGAATTTGACGTCGGACGCCTGGCGGAAGGCATCCGCCAGCCGGCCCGTGGCCTGGGTCAGATCGAAGTCGTCCATGGCTTTAGTGACATAAAGGTAGGCGTTGGCGTCAAAGCGCTCCGGAAACTTCTGGCCGTTGTACAGGAGATAGCTCTCCACCTGGAATTCCGGCTTCAGGAAGTCGCGGCCGGTGCGGCCGGAGCCGGCCTCCCGATGCAGCCGGTCGCCGAACTGCTTTTCGTGCATGGACTGTTCGGACAGATAGGTGATGTGGCCCACCATGCGTGCCACGGCCAGGCCGGCGTCCGGCTTGTCGGCCCGGTCGTAGTAGTCGCCTCCGTGCCAGTACGGATCGCGCGTAATCGCCTCGCGGCCGACGGCATCGAAGGCAATCTGCATCGGGCTGTGGCGCGCGGTGGTGGCAATTGGCATGGCGCTCACCAGGCGGTCGGGATGGTGGGAGGCCCACTGCAGGACCTGCATGCCGCCCATGGAACCGCCGGCCACGCTGAGCAGCTTCGCGATGCCCAAGTGGTCGATCAGGCGGACCTGTGCCTCCACCATGTCGGCAATGGTCACAATGGGGAAGTCGAGGCCCCAGTGCCGGCCCGTGGCGGGATTGATTTCGGCCGGTCCGGAGGTGCCGGAGCAACTGCCCAGGACGTTGCTGCAAATCACGAAGAAGCGGTTGGTATCGAAGGCTTTGCCGGGTCCGATGCAGTCATCCCACCAGGGTCGCGATGTGGGACGGTCGGGCATACGCCCGGCCGCATGCTGGTTGCCGCTTAGCGCGTGGCAAATCAGGATCGCGTTGCTCCGGTCCGCATTCAATTCGCCGTAGGTTTGATAGGCCAGTGCAACCTCCGGCAGCGTCTCGCCGCAGGCAAACCGGAAGGGACCGAACCTCAGGAACTGGTCCACGGCCTGAATCTCACCCTGGTATCTACCATTGAGTGCAACGGCAGGAGGCGGCTGGGCTACGGCTTCTGACATCAAAAAACCCCCTGTCGGAAGGGGGATGAAGAGGGTCCCGGACAGACCGCGCTCTCATCTCCCAGAACGAATTCTGTCGGAATTAGCACCCTGCCCGGTGGCGGCGGACGGGTTGCCGAAGCTTCACAGGGCCGATTCCCTCCACTTCTCTGGATGAGGCAACCATTCAGTTGTGACCGGGATTATGGCTGTGCGGCCACCCGGTGTCAAATCCACAAGCGACAGCACTGGTGCAGTTTCGTTGACATTGATGCGAGTCCGACAAGCACACAGGTCCCCTTTTCTTGTTGGCAGACCTGGAACGAGACGGGGTGGTGGTCGTGGTAACCAACGACGATCCCGTCCATGGGTTGGCCCGGCAGTTCGCCGTCCTGTAGTGCCGGCAGGGTCCGTTTGGGCCAGGACCGTCAGTATCTGTCGGCTGTCTCGGAGACATGGGACCACATCGCCCCGATCGACCGCATGCTGCATTGTCTCAGCCCTGTATGAACCAGACTGGGACATCTCTCGAGAGAGCGACCCGGGAGCAGGTACGTTCCAAGCGGCAGCCTAATCTGGTTCCGGTTGCGGTGAAGTTACCGGTCTGTTTGGTACTTGGACGAAACTTCCGGGACTTATATCCGATAGTTGACAGTCGAACTCTTGTGCTATAATTGCTGCGAAAGAGAGGACCCGACTGTGAACCGGGCCCTCGACCGGACACGGTGATGGGGACACCGTGGCCAGCACCCCAAGTCTACAACGCAGGAGCCCCGGACCGTCATACGGACACTGCGCGTGCGTCTGTATCCCGGCACCGCCGCGAACGGCCAGTACCAGGAGCAACTGGCAGGAGCCTGCCGGTTCGCCTGGAACCACGTGCTGGCCGGGCACGAGACGGGCTACCGGAGGTAGAAGACGTCCGGCAAGCTGGAGGATATCCGGGCAGTCCGACCTTCTTCACGCTGGGCCAGCGATTCACGCAGTTGCGGAACGCACCCGGCAACGCGTGGCTGCAGGCCTACCGCTACGAAATCGTCCGGTACACCTGCAAGGACATGGGCGACGCCCATGCCGCGTTCTTCGACCCGGACCGTCCGGACCACGGGCGTCCGCAGTACAAGGCCACGTATGCACACAGCCCGCCTTCACCATGCCGTCCCACGGGCGCATCGAGGACGGGAGGCTGTACATCCCGAAGATGGGCTGGACACGGCTTGGACCGATTCTTCGGTACGCCGACGGCAAGCCTCTGACGGTGCGGGTCAAGCAGGAGTCGGAGGGCCAGCAGCCGAAGTGGTACGCCTCCATCGTGTTCGAGGTGCCGGTCGACCACCCGGACGTGTGCCAGCCGGCGGCTGAGGGTGCAGTCGGCGTCGACCGCAACGTGGGGCAGGCCACGGACAGCACGGGCGAAGTCCATGCCCTCCCCGACCCTTCCGTTGAAGACGCGAAGATTCAAGCGGTATCAGCGCAGGACGGCCCGGCAGCAGAAGGGCTCCCAACGCCGTCGCGGGACCGCCGGGAAACTGCGCAAACTCCAGCGCAGGAAGGCTCGGCACCGGGACACGGTCACACACCGGATCAGCCGGAAGATCGCAGACACGGCCCACACCGTCGTGCTTGAGGACCTGAACACCAAGGCCATGACGAAGAGTGCGAAGGGCACGGTCGAGAACCCCGGCCGGAACATGCAGCAGAAGGCGGGACTCAACCGTTCCATCCCGGCGTCCGGATGAGGACAGCTGAAGCGCAAGCTGGTCTACAAGGCCGGCCAGGGGGTGTTCGTGGACCCGGTCTACACTTCGCAAGCCTGCAGCCTGTGCGGGCACACAGCCAAGTCAAACCGTCGCGTGCGGAGCCTGCGGGTTCCAGGCGCATGCCGACCACAATGCGGCGATCAACATTCTGGTGCGGGCGGGCCTTCCGTCCGCACCCGTTTCGGCCCGCGGGACTGGAGCTGCTGCACGGCGAGGAGCGCTCCCTCCCTGGTCGGCCGCAAGGCCAACCAAAGGGACTCCCGCGACCCGTGAACCGGATATGCGTGGTGTCCACCATCGTATATAAGCCCCAAACTTCCACTTCTACGGTTATGCGGAAGGTCTATCCCGAAGGTTTCATGTCCATGAGGGTCAGGCCAGGGAGGCTTCGGTATCGCGTACGGCCTCGCAACCCGCGACCAGGGCCGCCGCATACACGGCAGTGTCGACACTGTAGGAGATCACGTTGAAACCCGCGTCCCGCCATTCCGTCATCTGTTCTGCGTCGGTTGGCTGGATGCCCGCACCCAGACCGTGGGTCCTGGCACAGTCCACCACCTGGGCCAGCGCGGCCTTGAACCTGGGATGGCCGAACTCCCCCGGGATGCCCAACGACTGGGACAGGTCGGCCTGTCCCACCCAAAGCACGTCCGTGCCCGCCTCCGCAATCTCCTCCAGGTTGTCCAGTCCGTCCTGGCTCTCGATCTGGTTGATGATGGTGACCGCCTCGTTGCTGGCATCCATGAAGGACCGGAAATCCACCGCCTCATAGCCGGACACCGAGCCCCCCAGCCCCAGGCCCCGCCGGCCCATGGGCGCATAGCGCACGGACTGGGCAATGTGCCTGGCGGTTGCACCGTCCCGTACGTTGGGAGTCATGATTCCCAGGGCTCCGGCGTCCAACATGCGCGCGATGAAGTGGTATTCCGGCATCGGCACCCGTACCATCGGCGTCACGGAGGTGCCCCGGAACCAGGCGATTAAGTCGGCCACCTGCGCGGCCGAAAAGGGGCCGTGCTCCATGTCGATGAGGACAAAGTCCAAGCCGGCAGCCTCCGCCATCGTCGCCATCCCTCGGGTGGCGAACTCCCAAATCATATGGCCAACCGGAACCTTGCCTTCCGCAAGGCGGGCCTTGAGATTGTTGCGAAACATGTTGGTGGGCTCGTTGTCGGGTTTCAGGCCAGCAGGGTCCTGAGCCGCGCCACGGCATCGGCTGTGGACAGGGTCGTCTGTTCACCGGTCTCCAGGTCCTTGACCGACAACTGGCCAGCCTCGGCCTCGCTGGCTCCGGCCAGGGCCACGTAGCGGATCCCTTGGCTCTCGGCGTACCGGAACTGTCGGCCCAGACGGCCGGCTGACGGATACAGGTCCGTACGCAGGCCGGCTTGCCTCAACTGGTTTGCCGCGCGGTGTACGTGGCCGGCGACCGCCGGATCCATCTGGGCCACCAATACCTGCGGGCCTCGTTCCATCCCAACTCCGAACATGCCGCGCTCATCCATTATCAGAAGCACCCGTTCGAGACCAAAGCTGAATCCACAGGCTGGCACCGAACGGCCGGAGAACATGCCCAGAAGATTGTCGTAGCGTCCGCCACCGCCTCCGGAACCCGGAAAGTCGGGAAACTGCACTTCGTAGATGGCACCGGTGTAGTAGCCGAGACCCCGGGCCAAAAGCGGGTCGATACGATAGAGGCCGGCCGCGGGTCCCGCTTCCAGCAGGTCGGTCAGCCTCTTCAGGTCCGCAACCCCATCCCCCGCCGGGCCGGAGGCGCCCAGCCAGTCGGTCAGCACGGTTAGCAATTCCTCCGTGGACACCATTTCCGAAATGTCGGAGGCCATTGTCAGGAAGGCGTCGCCGGCGGCCGGTGCAATGCCGCGCTCCGCCAGTTCGCGCCGTACGCCGTTCAGTCCGATTTTGTCCGCCTTGTCGACGGCCACCATGGCCTCGCCGGCAAGCTGTTCGGGAATGCCGGCCTGGGCCAGCAGCCCCGCGAGTACCTGGCGGTGGTTGAGCCGCAGCGTGAAGTCGTCCGGCTGTTTGAATCCCAGGCGGCGCAGGCTTTCGGCGGCGGCACCCAGCACGTCGGCTTCGGCGTCCACCCCCGCGACGCCGACCACGTCCACATCGCACTGGCTGAATTCCCGGTAGCGGCCGCGCGCGGGCCGGTCGGCACGGAATACCGACTGGATCTGATAGCGCTTGAAGATTGCGGGCAGGTCGGCCTGATGGGCTGACATGACCCGGGCCAGGGGAACTGTCAGGTCGTAGCGCAGGCCCATGTCGGCCAAGTCGTCCGGCCGCGGGTCGGAAGCCAAGGCCCGATTCAGCTTGGCCCCGCGCTTGAGAACCTTGTACATGAGGTTCTCACCCTCTTCACCGTATTTGCCCTGCAGCGTTGCGAGTCGCTCTAGGGCGGGAGTCTCCAAGGGCAGGAAACCCCAGGTGCGATACACCTCCTGGATCGTGTGAATCACCGCCTGTCGGCGCCCGGCCTCCACGGGCAGAAAGTCGCGCATGCCCCCCGCGGGAGCATTGTTCTGTGTTGCCATGGTTTGTCTGATCTCTCGGAGTTCAGTATGTCAGCCTGTCGGACGCAGTCCGGTGCCGAGGACGCGCCAGTAGCCGTGGATCCGGTCACGCCGCAGCGCAACGCGGTGGCCAACCAGTAGTTTGGCGAATTCCAGCCCCAGTTGCAGGGCGAACTCGCACAGCAGGAACCGGCGCAGGAGCTCGGCCCATAACACGCCGAAGTGCTTGCGGTAGTAAAGGACCTTGCTGGAGTTGAAGATGATGTGGGTCTGGGCCGGCACCTGCTCCGAACTGACCCCGCCGTGGTGAATGATTTCCGCCTCGGGGCAGTATTGAATGCGCCAACCCGCCTCCCGTATGCGCAGGCAGAGGTCGGTTTCCTCGCTGTACATGAACAAGCGTTCGTCGAATCCGCCGACTCCCGCCAGCACTTCCTGCCGCACCATCAGGGCTGCCCCCTCCAGCCAGTCCACCTCCTGTCGAAAGTCGTCCGGCCATTGTCGGCAGTGGTAGTGCCGGGCCCACGGGTTCTCGGGCCAGGCACGTCCCAGCCAAGTGCTTTCCCAGAAGCCGGTCAGGCGTTGGGGGAACCGGCGCCGCGACGGTTGCAGATTGCCGTTGCTCCGCACTAGGCGTGGTCCCACGAGGCCCATATCGGGACGACTCCACAGGGCTTGGTGCAATTCACGGAGGGCGGCGGGGTTGACCAACGTATCCGGATTTACCAGCAAAACCGATCTGCCGCGGGCGGCGCGCCACCCGATATTGTTGCCCCGCGAGAATCCGGTGTTGTCCTGCTGTGGCAGGAACCGAACCCAGGGAAAGCGGAGAGGGATCAGGTCCGAGGTGGCATCGCTACTGGCGGCATCGACCAGCACCACCTCGAACGTCAGATTAGGCTGTCCGGCTTTTGTGGAGGACAGCTCACGGATATCGGAAGCGTCCGCGGGGTGGCTGTGCGCCTCCAGTTCGTCCAGACAGGCACGGACATGGTCCCAAACATTCCAACTAACCAGGACCAATGACAGTTCCGGGGCGGTGCGTTCCGTGTTCTCTCCCGTCCGGTTCATGTTGTGAACGGCTTGATGCGATCCGGAGAGCGAGGTTCGATGGGTTGCAGAATTGACAGGCGCTGCGGGGTGAGCCGCTGCTCCAGTTCCGGCGACAACTGGTAGTTGAACCGTGTCCGCAGAGTCCGCGGTGAATAGCGGTAGATGACGGCGCGCCGGTAGCCGGGGTTGGTCCGTTCTGCCGAGCCGTGGGTGACGCAGTCGGCGAAAAACAAGGCATCGCCCGCCTTGAGGTAGACCTCCTTGGCTCCGTAGGCGGTGCCTGCCGCTTCCCGTTCGTCGACCGCGGCGATGATCCCTTGGCCTTCCCGCACCAGACGGGGATGGGCCAGCGTGGCCCGGTGACTGCCGGGCACGATGGAAGTGGCCCCGTCCCCGGGTCCGATGTCGCCCAGGGCCATCAGGATATTGATCTGTCCCACCATCCACTCGCCGGTGTTGGCCTGCCGAAAGGTGAAGTAGAAGAGGGGCGCGTGGCCGCCGCTGTGGATCCAGAGAAAGCCGCCCGGTCCCCGCACGTTGAGGAGGTTTTCGTGGATCGACAGGCCGTTGACCTCGTTGACGTACCGCTGGACCAGCGGCAGCCAAGCGGGATAGTCAATCAGCCGCTCGAAGACCGGTCCGCCCTCCACGATGTTCTGGAAGTTGACCCCGTCGTCCTCGCTGTAGCTGTGGGTTTCGACATGGCCAATCCAAGGATCCACCTCGGCGCGGTCGGTCTTGGGTCGGGGATTTTTGACATAAGACCAGTGGTCGTCGACCCACTGGTTCATCTCGTCCAGGTCCTGCTTGGCAATGGCTTGGTCCAGGATCATGTAGCCGTGCAGATCGAACATGTAGTCCACCAGTTCCGGATCGGTGTCGGCGGTCACCCGCGGGTGTTGGAAGTTCTCCATGGTGGCCTTTGAATGGTGCCGAAGGATCGGCGGTTGTCCCAAGTGTCGGTATTCAGGATACAGGACGGGGGCCACTGCCGACCCCGCGCGGGCCGGCCGGCACCGGGCCATTCAGGCCCTGCGCCGAAGGATCTCGTTGCCCAGGGCCGTCAGTGCCCGTCGGCCTTCCGAGTCGGGGAAGAGGTCAAGGCAGGCCAGGCCCGCATCGATGTGACCGCGTGCCACACGATACGACTCCCGGATGGCATCCGAGGCACAAACGTCCGCCACGAAGCTCCGGATGCGATCGGTCCAGACCGCCGGATCCCGGTTCCGGTAGGAACTGGCTTCGCGGATGTCGGCAATGAGCATTTCCCGGTCGGGATGGGCCTGCACGTAGAGGAAGAAGGGCAACGTGCAGTGTCCGCTCAACAGATCGCTGCCGGCCGGCTTGCCCAGGTCCGCTTGGTCTCCGGTGTAGTCAAGGATGTCGTCCACCACCTGGAAGGCAAGGCCGAACCGTACGCCGAACTGCTTCAGCCGACGGACCCGGTCGGCGCTGAATCTCTGCAGCAGGGCCGCTCCTTCGGTTGCGACGCGGAAGATGCTGGACGTCTTGCAGGCGATGCGGTGGAAGTAGCTGTTGCGTGCCAGTTGAAACTCGTGCATCGCGTGCATCTGCAGGATCTCGCCCTCGACCAGTTCCCGCAGGGATTCGCTGAACACCTGAATGACCCGGGCATGTCCGGTCAATGCAATGAAGTGGGAAGCCTGGCCGAACATGTAGTTGCCTGCCAGGACCGTGGATCCCTGCGGCCAGACCGAGTTGAGTGTAGGAGCCCCCCGGCGCAGCGCCGAACCGTCGATAACGTCGTCGTGTACCAGCGTGGCCGTGTGCAGCATCTCCACGGCCGCGGCCAGGGAGATCACGGAGTCGGGCAGTTCCACGGCATCGCGGGTCGGGACCAGCCCGGCACACAGCAGCGCCATGGCGGGCCTGAGGCGCTTGCCGCCACGGGCCAGGATGTCTCGGTAGGCCTTCCTTAGGGATCGCAGGTCCGTGACATCCCGGTGTGCCATCATCGCCTCCACCCGCGCCAGATCCCCGGCGACCGGTTCCAGCAGGGACATCAGATTTGGGGACGGCGGCGAAGCGGCCGCGGGTGGGCCTGTCATGTTGCCGGAACCGGTTGGGGCAGGCCGAAACACCGCAGGGCGTTGGCGGTCGTAACGTTGGCAACTTCAATTGCCGTCCGGCCTCGGAGTTCCGCAATCCGGGCACATACCAGGGGCAGCAGGGCCGGTTCGTTGCGCCGTCCCCGATGGGGATGGGGGGCCAGGTACGGACAATCCGTCTCAAGCAGGAGCTGCGCCAAGGGCAGACGGGGCACCAGGGCATGCACATCCCGTGCATTGAGGAACGTGACCGGACCTCCCAACCCAATCATGAAGCCCAGGTCCCCGGCGGTCCGGACATGGGACGGTTGGCCGCTGAAGGCATGCAGGACTCCGCGTACCGGACGCTGTGCCAGCGGACTGTCCCTGAACTCGGTGGATTCCTGCCACCGGCACAGGATGGCCGTCACGTCTTCCCAGGCGTTCCGGCAGTGGATGATGACGGGCAGGCCGCGCGCCGCCGCCAAGTCCAGCTGGCTGCGGAAGGCCTCCTTCTGGGCCGGTTTGTTGTCGGACCGGCGGTAGTAGTCCAGACCGATTTCGCCCACGGCGACCACCTCCGGGGCCGATGTCAACTGTTCCAGCCGGAGGGTCCAGTCCAGTGGGCGGTGGCCGATCCACCGGGGATGGAAACCCACCGCGACCTTGACGTCGCGGTGTTTGCGGGCGAGGGCAATTGCGTCGGCCGAATCCTCGTGGTTGGTTCCGGCATGGATGAACCAGCGCACGCCTGCCCGGCGGGCCCGATGCAGGACTTCCGGCCGATCCTCTTCGAATTCGGAGATCGCCAGATGACAGTGCGTGTCGACGATCGCGGCGGGAGCCGCCTCCGGATAGGGCCCGCGGATATGCTTCTCAGACACCTGTCAGCGCGACGCCGTCGTCGAGGACACTGTCGGTGGCCGCGGCGTCGGAAATCTCCGTGTAGACCCGGATCAGCGGTTCTGTGCCCGAGAACCGGATGAGCACCCAGCCGCCGTCTTCGAGCTTGAACTTGTAGCCGTCCGTACGGTCCAGGGCGGTGACCCGGCGTCCACCCAAGGCCAGATTGTCCACATTGACACGGTCCAGGGCGACTACGGCGGCCTGCTTCATCGCATCGTCGGCCAGCTTCAGATCACGGCGGGAGTAGTGGTGGGTTCCGGTAATCGCGAACAGATCCTCGATGAGCTCGCTGGGTCGGCGATCCGTGCGCACCATCAGGTCCAGCAGGCACAGATTGGCCAGAATCCCGTCCCGTTCCGGCACGTGGTTGCGGAAGGCGTAGCCGCCGCTCTCCTCGCCTCCAATCAGGGCCTCGGCCGACAGCATGGCCGGCGCCACATACTTGAAGCCCACGCCGGTTTCGTGCACAGGCACCCCATAGTGCTCGCCCAGGCGATCCAGCATCGAAGTGGTGCTCAGGGTCTTGACGATCGGACCGCGCTCACCGCGCACTTCCAACAGGTAGTAGGCCAGCAAGCCGAACACGCGCAACTGGTCGATGAACCGGCCCTGTTCATCGCCGAAACCGCACCGGTCCGCGTCGCCGTCCAGGATTAGCGTGCAGTCGGCCCGGGCCGCCCGGGCGGCCGCCAGGCCGGCGTCCACGTTGGGCGGAATTGGTTCCGGCCGATGCATGTCGGGGAACAGGGGATTGTGCTCACCGTGGATTTCGGACACCTTGATGCGACCCCCGTCGAGGAAGCGCGGCAGCCAGCCTGCGCCGTTGCCCCACATGGCATCCACCTGCACCGTCAAATCGGCCGCGCGCAGGGGAGCCAGGTCCACCAGTTTGGCAACCTGCTCGCTGTATGCCGTCCCCGGATCAAAGTAGCGGACGGACCCGTCCGCCAGTGCCTTGTCCAGGTCCCGGCTTTGGACGTGGGCCCGGCTGTCCATGGCCGGAATGCAGGCTTCGATCTTGCCGAGCTGCCCGGGTGGCACCGCGCCGCCGGTCTGATCCCGCACCTTGAAGCCGTTGTCGGCCGGCGGATTGTGGCTGGCCGTGATGTTGATGCCGCCGAGCGAGCCGGTGTCCGCAATGCCGAACGAAATGATCGGGGTCGGCGTGGGACGATCCGTCAACAGCACCCGGTAGCCGTTTCCGGCCAGCACTTCCGCGGCGCCGGCCGCAAAGGCATCGCTTTGGAAACGACGGTCGTAGCCAATCACCACCTGGCCGCGTCCCTGGTCGGGCCGGCGCTTCAGCCAAGTCGCAAATCCCTGTGCACACCTCCGGACGTTGGCAAAGGTGTAGTCGCGGGCAATCTGGCCCCGCCAGCCATCTGTACCAAAGCGGATTACATCCATGGACTGCCTTGCAACCAACGAGGCGCCCCCGTATTGTCGGGGGCGCGGAACAGGCCGATCGTATCACAGGAATTCGGGTCCGGATTCGGGACCGCGGGGCGGTTCGTGTGTGGATGCTAAGGGTTGCCCGTCGACATCCGCGCGCGCTTTCACGGGAGGCTCGCAGTGCTAACATGACCTCCGACTGGCAGGTTTTCGCAACCGGATCTCACTCATGGACATCACTTGGCACGGTGCCAACTGCGTCAGCTTCAAGGAACGCAACACCACGGTACTCTACGATCCCTGGGAACCCGAGCCGACTGCGGTCGTACCCGATACGGTTGCACAACCCTCGTTTTTTGACGGCACTGAAACACAATTGGCCCTTGAGACACGGATTGCAGCTCTGCATCCGGATTTCGCTTCCCAGCTTGTGGTCTCCAGCCGGCCCGTAACGGAAGAAGATGGGCTGGACAGCCTGCCCGGCCACCCGCGGGTGGTGGCATCGCCCGGGGAGTTCGAGGTTCGGGGCACCTATGTGCAGAGCTTCCGCGTGGCTCCGAAACCGGAGGACCAGGCCGATCCGGATTTCAGCCAATTGCGCATGGCGCACCACATGGATTTCGGCACGGTCCGGATTACACACCTGGCCATGCCCGGAGCGGTGTTCCGGCCTCGGGATCAACAACTGGTCGGTGCCCTGGTGGACAACCGGACCGACATTCTGATTTTGCCGATTGGCTCGGGCGCCGACAAGGACATGGCCTGGGTGATGGACACCTGCCGACGTCTTGAACCCAGCTACTGCATTCCCGTGGACTGGCAGGAGCCCGATCTGGAGGAAGTGTCCCAGGCTCTGCGGACATTGGGCACCCTCAACAGCGAACCCCAACGGCGCTTTCGCACCGCCCGAGGCTCCAAGGCCGCCGACAACCTTGGCGGCATGACCACGGTGATCCTGGCCGAGACCCCCGTCGCGCGCCGGTGACGGGACAGAACGGTCTCGAGGAGCGGCAGATTCAGTCTCCGCCGACCGCACGCCTGGCCCGCGCGGCCCGTCCGGTCAGGTAGGCTGCCGCCCGATTTGCCTGGTGCCGCAGCCAGGCGGCGCGCAGGGGTGCCTGAATCTCTCGCCAACTGCGTTCGGCCGCCAACTCGTCCGGGGTGCTGAACTGCCCCGGGCGCAGGGGCGCGAACCGCAGCCGCGTGTAGGCCTTGCCGATCTGCCGGATGCCGGCTGCGGCCGCAGGGATGTGTCGCGCAAGGATGCCCGTGCGCTCCATCGGTGTGGCAGTCGGAAGAACCGGCAGTTCCAGCGAGCGCGCCCACCTGAGCAGGTTGCGGTACATGCCGTTCAGACGGTGATCGACCAGGGGATCCGATTCATCGCCGACGCGCCGACCACGCAGGGCCAGTATGGCCAGCACGACGAGAGCGGCAGCACCTGCGGCCAAGGGCACATAGGGCCGGGCCCGGTCGTAAGGCGTGGTCAGCATCGGACCGGTTGGATCCGGGTTGAAGGCCTCGTCATCCAGGAGACCCTCTTCCGGCAATTGCCCGGGCGGATCCTCGGGCGGTCCGTCCCGGGCTGGTTCCGATTCCGGTCTTGACTGCAGGGCGGCCGGTTCCGGAGCACCACCCGGCGCGCGCACCAGCTCGCTTTCGCCGGCGGTAGGTTCGAACTCGATCCACCCCAGGCCGGGGAAGAACACCTCCACCCACGAGTGGGCATCCTCGCCGGTGACCAGGAACGATTCGGTTTCAGGTTCCCAGGTTCCTTCGGCATAGCCCGCGGCCAGCCGTGCGTGGATGCCCAGGGATCGGAGCATCAACACCATGGCGGTGGCGTAGTAGTCGCAGTAGCCGCGCTGGATGTCGAACAGGAACCAGCTGACCGGATCCGTGTCCGGGGGAGGCGACGGGATGGACTCGTCGTAGGCATAGCGGCGCAGCGCAGCCTCGATCGCCTTGGCTTGGGCATATCGACTGTCGGCCCCGGCCGTGACCAGACGCGCCATGTCGGCGATGCGGACATCAAGGTTCTCCGGCAATTGCAGATACCGGTCGTCCAGACGCGCGGGCACGCGGGCATCTGCCTGGGCCAGGTCCCACTGGGTCACATCCGGTAGCGAGGACACCAGTTGATACTCCGTGCCGGGCTCCAACCGCGTGGCGGATCGAAGGTGTTGCAGTTCCCAACGGTCGGGAGCCTCCTCCGGTCCGGCTTCAGTGATTGCGCCGTCCGGCAGCGGGAAGGTTGCGCCCGGCCACGCCTCGTAGTTGGCCACTACCGGCAGCGACAACTGCCGGATGTCGGCGGCGCCCAGGACGACATGGCCCAAGTCGCTCAGTGGCGTCACGGTCTGGATGCGCTGGTTGCGCAGCCGCCAATCAGTCGCCGGAAACGTCCGGAGGGCGGGAAGCCGGACCCGTTCCGTGCCGGTGCTCAGCCAAGTGCCCTCCTCATAGCTGTCATAGATGTTGGCGCGCCAGTACCGTCCGTCCACCGTTTCCACGCGCATGACCGGTTGCTGGCTGGAATTGCGGGGACCGCCCAGCGACAGGGAGGCATCGAATGCCGAATCGCCCGGGCGCATCTGCCTGCGCACACCCTGGTTCCAGTCGCTCATCTGGTTCGTGACGGATTCCCAGACTTGGCTGGCGGGTTCCAGCAGGAGACTGAGGCGGGGCAGCGCACCCAGGCCGGGGACCGCCCAGGCAACCCCCACCACCAGCACGCTGAATAACAGGCCGTTGCGCATCAGGTCGAAGACCATGTCCTGACTGAAGCGCACCCGTTCGCGCGCCCACTGCTCCTGCAGCCGTGTCAAATGCGCATTGGTGAGGAGCAGCAACGCCGTGAACAGGAAAAAGATGTAGATTGCAGTCAGGGGTTCCGGCGAGTAGTACGTATTGACGGAGGCCACCACGCAGGCTGTCAGCGTCGCACTCCAGGATTGCCTGTAGCGCAGGGATGTCCACACGCCGAAGTAGGCAATCCACCAGAGCAGCCAGGCCATGTTCAGCAGAAAGACCATGTTGAGGCTTACCGGCCGTCCCGCCAGGATGGCCTGGAACCAGTCGCCCCACTGGTCCAGCAGGAAATAGGCCCGGGCCTGCATCAGCGTGCGACCCTGGATGACCATGCCCTCGACATTGGCCTCGGGGATGGTACTGCCCACCAGCAGTACGGCAAACGAGAAACTGGACAGCAATCCGAAACCGGCCATCGTCAACGGGCCGGTCCGGGACCAGGTTGCGGCCACTCCGCAGAGCAGAGCGCTGGCGGTTGTGGTCAGAAACACCCCCGACCCGGTCAGTGTCCATTGGGCCGCCGTGAAGAGCAGCGCCATGGTCAGGTACACGGTGCACAGCAGGGCCGTGTGCAAACCGGCGCCGTTGGCGGGCACGAAGTGCCGGCGCGCCGGCAAGGCCGGCACTTGAGCGGTCAGGCTGCGAACCGACATCAGACGGCAGCCTGTTCCCGCTTCCTGGAGGCAGGCATCGCAGTCAGCAGCCGACCCATGCCCACAGCCGCAAAGGACACTGCCGCGGCCGTCCATATCAGAGCCAGTCCAAGGCGCAGTAGGTCCGGGTTCCTTCTTGTCCGCGTGGCCTGGACGAGCGGTTTCAGCCGACTGCCGAGCCACACGGTGTCGTCGGTGGAAATGCCGGTGCCGGCGTCCAGGCTCACCAGAACGAGGGTGTTCTCGGCCAAGGCTCGCCACGCGGCCGCGGTGTTGGCCAAATGCCCCTGTCTAATCTTGCCGGCGGTGTCCGAAGTGCCGGCGCTCGCCAACTCGACAAGCCGATTGTCCAGGGATACGGCCTTCGCTTCCCAAAAGCTGTACACCTCGGTCAAGTCCAGTGTGTAGTCCCAGCGCACCTGGCTGGCCACAAGGCCCGTGTTCTTGAGCTTGGACGGCCAGGAGGTCCTGAGGATTTGGCGTAGCAGCAGCCACTCGGAGTCGGGAGCCATCCGGTTGGCCATGCCTGCCGCCGCGTCGCTGTCCCTTACCGAAAGCTTGAGCTGAAGCCGATCGGTTTTCGGATGTACGGACTCCGGATCGCGGGTCGTGGACCAGTCCAGGGATGCGTCGTCGCCGACACTTGCCACCAGACGCTGGAGACTGGCCAATTCAATGTCGAGCCGGGATCGCTGGGAGGCCTCCGACCAGGCAATCAGGTCGATTGTGAGCCGTTGTGTGCCGGCAACGACATCAACGCGCCAGCCGGAGAAAAGGGGGATCAGTCTGGGGTCCGGCAACAGGCTGGGATCCAGGATGCCCTCTCCTTCCACGGCGACGGCTTCCGCAACTGCACCGGCATCCAACAGTTGCAGGGCTTGTTCCGTGGCGGTTTCCGCCTCGAGGCGGGCCACGCGGTCGGGATTGGCAAACTCCTCCGGGAGTTCCTCGAGCGCGGCCAGGGCTTTGTCAACCGCTGGCCAGTCCCCATTGAGGGTTGCCTGTCGAACCTTGGTGGTCAGTCCCTCCTCGATCCAGCGGATCAGTTCCTGCCTTTCCACCGTCCGCTCCTCGGACAGGAGCGCCATGGCGGCGCGGGCATGGTTCAGGGCCAGGTCAAGGTAATGGCTGTCGGCCTGTCCACCACTGCCCGTGATCCGGGTACGGTACAGGCGAGCCAGTTCATAGTGGGCTTCTGTTGGTCGCTCCGCCATCGCCTCCAGAAACGCGGCCAGTGCCTGGTTGTAGTAAAGGTGCCGTTGGCCACCGGGTTCGTCCGATGCCGAGTACAGGGCGTGGAAGCCTTGCCCCAGGGCAATCCAGTCGCCTGTGGCCTCGGCTGCCCGAATGCCGTCCCAGGCAACCCGGTGAATGAACCGTATGGCCGGACCCTGCCACGGCAGGGTATTTTCCCAGTGCCAGCGGATTTCGTTCGGGTGCTCCTCATGGCCCTGTGGCCACAGCACCTCGAGGTTGCGCGGCGAAGGCGTGAAGTCCGTGAAGATGCTGATGCGCGTGCTGTCCGGAGGTGTACTCCAATGCCTCAGTAGTTCGATCGGATAGGCAACCGAGGGAAAGATGCTGGCGCTGCCGGTGAGTTCGTAGGATAGTTCCAGTTCAACGCGTTCATCCGGCGCCAGCACCATGACGGCGGATGTTGGGTTGCCCGCAACCTGCACAAACGGCCAGAGGGCCCCGCCGCGTTTCAGGACCGGTGGTCCCGTCAGGAACAGAACCTCGGCAGGAGTTTCCGAGGCGGGTTGGATGTGGAGCGTCAACTCGGTGGGTTCGGCTTGTTTGTTGTGGAGCTGGTACGAGGCGACCACGGTGCGGATTGTTTCGTAGCTGAAGGATTGGTCGATGCGGATTTCGGCCACGTGGGCCAGCACCTGAATGCCCGTGGGGTCGCGCGGCACCAAAAACAGGTGGCGAGCGCCGGCATGGCCTTGGGCCCGGGCGGGAGACGGCAGCCCTGCCGTCAGGCTGCAGGCCAGCAGGATTGCGACCAGTAGCCGTCCGTGAAGGGCCGGGAAGCCGAGTTGGGAAAGCTGCATGACTTGTGGTTGGAACGATCGCCGGGTGGGACGCGGTGGGGAAACGCAGGGATGTACCCTAAAATCACGCACCATCGTCGGACAGGCAAGGTGCTCCTGGTGCTCGCTCGCGTGCTACGGGAATGCGCTGCCGATTGTAATCCGCTCCGAGGCTCTTTTGTGTTCAAGTTCCTGATGTCCTGGGATATCCGGCCCGGTCGCGAGCGTCCGTACGAGGAGTTTATGCTGCGGAACTTCCTGCCTGCGATCAAGAAGCTTGGTTTGGAGCCGAGCGATTTCTGGTACACGCTGTGCGGGGACTGCCGTCAAATCCTGATGGGCTGCACGATTCGAGATCGGGATGAGCTTTGTACCATCCTGGACAGCGAAACTTGGCGCAAACTGGAGAAGCAGTTGTCTACCTTCGTGGACAACTACACTTACAAGGTGGTTGTCTTGGACGAGGGCTCCTTTCAGATGTAATTGGAAACCGACTCATGCGGCCGGTTTCGACTACCATCATCCAGCGGCAGTCCGTACACCGACCATCCGGTCACGCCACCGACCCGACCGACGCCCACGCCTGCTCGAGGCGGTCCCATGCCGCCAGTACTTTCGAGAATGTTTCGCATCCATCCCGCTGCCGCACGGTTCCATCGGGTCCGTTGGTTCGGACTCGCGTGTCTGGTTTTCCTGACCAGTTGCACGGCCGATCCGGCGGTGAGGGCCGTCATTGAAGAGGAACTGGCGGCGGCCTTCCAACAGGTGGAAGCGGTGCCCGCGACCGGGAGCCCGGCGGATGCCGTCCCGGAGCCGGTGGCCGAGGCGGCAGCGGCGGAGTCCGGCCATGCGGATGTGCAGGTGGGTTTTACGGACGACGGTTGGCCGTTCATGGGTTCGCCCGATGCATCGGTGGTGGTGACCGAGTATTCGGACTTCCATTGCCCGTACTGCGGGCGCCACGCCAACGAGACGTTGCCCAAGATGCGGACGGAACTGATTGAAACCGGCCTGATCCAGTACGTGGTGAAGGATCTACCCCTCGAAAGCATTCATCCTCAGGCACGGCTAGCCCATCGGGTCGCCTGGTGCATGGGACTGCAACACGTGGAGGCGTTTTGGTGGATGCACGAAGCTCTGTACTCCACTCAGTCGCAGCATGCCCGCAACGGGGATCCCATTCCCTTCTTCGAGGCTCTGGCCGCCGGGTACAACGAACAGCCCGACACGGACGCTACAGTGGACCTGGGGGCATTTTCGTCCTGTCTCCTCGATGTCACCAACGATGTGGACCAGCGCATCGACGAGTCGATTGCCAATGCCCTTGACATGGGTATCCAAGGCACCCCCACCTTTACCATTCATCTACGGGGAGATCCGGAACAGTACATGGTCCTGCGGGGCGCGCAACCCTACGAACGGTTCGCGGACGCCGTGTTCAATGCCGAACAGTACATAGTCGAGGGCGCCGGTGCCGATCCGGAAGAGGCTGACACCCCCGACTCGCTCCCGTTTTGGCTGTCGGCGCAGGGCTTGACGCCCCTGTTTTTGTGGGGCCATGTGGATGCCGAAGGTGCATCGACTGGCGCTTGGCACGGCTTGACGCAGGCGGGGGACTTCTTCAAGGGCTCACCGCTGGCCGAGGTTGTCGTCTTTGAATTCAGCGACTTCCAGTGTCCCTATTGCCAGGGACACACGGCAACAGTGCAGGAGGAACTCGATGCGGCCTGGGTCGACACGGGCCAGATCATGTGGATTTACAAGCATTTCCTGCTGGACAGTTCCCAATGGTCCGGCACTGCGGCCATTGCCACCATGTGCGCCGGCGTTCAAGGTCGCTTCTGGGATCTGCACCATCTGCTGTTTGAGGATCCCGCTGCCTGGAGCCATCGGGGCGTGGACGAGGCGCTGGACAACTTCGGTGCCATCCTGTCGCAGACTGAGGCTGCCGACTGGCACCTGGCATCATTGCCGCCCGAGGTCGAGACGGGACACGCCCTGCTCGACGACTTAGCCGTGCTGCCGCTATCTTCACCGGCAGCCTTTGACGAGGAGGCCTACCAGGAGTGCCGTGCCAACACCGGCATGGATCTCATCGACATGTTCATGGCCCAGGTACAGGGGGTTGTGCGCGGCACGCCCACGTTTGTGATCTGGCATCGGGACTACGGTTTGCTGGCCCAGCCCATCGTGGGTGCGCTGCCGGTTGAACAGTTCCAGTCGGTATTCGAGCAGATTTTCGCTCAGCTGGCCGCCCTTGAAGCGGCCGGATGACGAATTTCAGCGGCAAAGTACTGTCCTTAGAATCTCACTAGGTTTTTTCATCGGGAGCAATTCAAGTGGACGATTTCCTTCCTGAAAGGCAGGCAAGCGGAGAGTCCGGTACACAAGTCTCGGCCGGGCACGCGAAGTTCGCCTTCCTGTTGGCAGTCCTGCTGTGTACGGCGCTGATTGCAGTTGGCTGCGAGACCGGTTCCGCGCCCATGGCCGAGGCCGAGGATGACGCCGCGGTTCCGGAGGCGGCCGCCGCGGAGCAGGAGGGTGAAGCTGCCGCAGCCCGCGAACCGGCAGCCGAGGAGGCCGCCGTCCCCGAGGAGAGTTCGGAACCGGCGGCGTCCGCGGAAGTTGCGGAGGCTGAACCCGAGCCTGCGTCGGATCCGGAACCCGCACCGGACGAGGCCGTGGTGGAGGAACCCCCGGACTGGACCACGCATGCCTTTGTGGACGGGGGCTACTACGTCCTGGGCAATCCGGAGGCAGAGGTGTCCATATTGGATGCCGGGGATTTCCTGTGAGGAGCGTGTGCCTCGCACGTGTTGCGAGTGGAACCCCTTCTGATTGAGAACTATGTGGCTGCCGGAACCGTGAACCTGCGCTTCAACCACGTGTTGGACCACGGCGGGGCCAGCGAACGGGCATCGGCGGCGGCCGAGTGTGCCGGTCAGCAGGATCCGTACAGTTTCTGGACCATGCACAACCATCTGTTCCGGAACCTCAGCAGCCTGTTCAGCGCCAATGTTGACACCTATGTCGGATACGCCAATGGCTTGGGGCTGGACGCGGACGCCTTCGGCAGTTGCATGGCGGATCCCGCCATCCTGGACAAGATCAGGGCCCAGCATGGCTATCGGACCAACGAACTGAACATACGGCGCCGGCCCGCCTTCCTGATCAACGACAGCGTCTATCAGGGCGGGCTGCCGTTCGACGCGTTTGAGCGCGCCATCGCGGAGGCCATGAACTGATATCCGGACCCCGAACCGGACTACGGTTCGGGGTCCATCCGGGTTCAACAGTGCCGATGTTGTCCATCCGGTCCGGTGCCGCGCCTTGGGGAGCATGGCGTGGCCGAGATCCGGCCCAACCTGCTGGTGGTCCTGTGCGACCAGCTTCGGCGGGATGCCCTGGGTGCCTTCGGTGACCCGAACATCGCTACTCCGCACCTGAATTGTTTGGCCGGCGAGGGTGTTTTGTTCACCGGCGCGTGCTGTACATTGATCGCCGACAGTCCGGCCGCCGATCGGCGGTACGGCCCTGACAACCACAGAGGTATGGAAGTCGATATGCATGCAGTCTTTGGCAGCCGCCCATTGGAATACCCCTGCGCCGACCTAGGCGAACTGCGCATCAGCAATCCCCACGCGGACATCGACAGCCTGGCCCGGGTCCTGCACGAGGATGGCTACCTGCTTCTGCGGGGTCTCCTGTCTCGGGAACATGTGCTGGCCGGCAGGGAGGCGGTTCTTTCCTACATGGCGGCGAAGGAGGCCCTGACCCCGGGCACGCCCCTGCTGGAAGGGGTGATGCCGCGGGTCGGCAAACGGGTGCAGCTGATGAACAACCAAGACGTGGTGACGCTGCCCGCTGTCAGCGGTGTGCTTGAACATCCGCACCTGTTTCGGTTCTTCGAACAGCTGTTTCGGAACGATGTCGCTACGTTCGCCTACAAGTGGCTGCGGGCCGTGGGCAACGAGCAGTACACGGGGGCTCACATGGACTTTGTCTACATGGGGCGCGGCTCCGATCGCCTGCACACTGTCTGGATTCCCTTTGGCGACATTGAGGTCGAACAGGGAACGCTGTGCGTGTGTGAAGGCTCCAACCACCTCGACTCGTTCGCGCACCTGCGGCAGACCTATGGCCGGTCGGACGTGGACCGCGATCGCACGGAGGGTTGGTTCACCAAGGAGCCGATGGACATCACGGAGCAGTTTGGCGGCCGGTGGCTGACGGCGGACTTCCTGGCCGGTGACGTCATTCTCTTCGGCATGCACACGATGCACGCCTCGACCACCAACCTGACGAACCGCTACCGGTTGAGCTGCGACGTGCGCTATCAGCCGGCCGGGGATCCGATGGACGAGCGCTGGCGGCGCAACGGCATCGGCCATTCCGGCTATCAGGGCGAGGACGGTCCGCTGCGCACCATGGATGAACTGCGGAAGGAGTGGGGCCTGTAGCCTTTCAGGCGGGGGCGGGGGAACGGCTGTACAGGGACAGGATCAGGCCGCTGACAACGAACCAGCCAAGATAGAGCACCCCTAGAAGACGGTGGAAGGGCAGGTTTTCCAACCAGACTCCGAGGACGGCCACACCCGATACCACCGCGGCCAGCACCATGACGACACCAGCCGGACCGGCCAGCCGGGTTCCGGCACCGACGAGCAGAATGGCCACACCGGCCAGCGACATGCCGAATTTGCCGACAACCGCTCGGACCTCTTCCAGGCCAGCGGGAGACAGAGGACCCAGGTTGTCCACTATGGCCGTCGTCAAGGCCGCCCATGTCTGGAGCACGGCCGCCAGGCCGCCGAGCAGCCAGCAGACACCGGCCGCCAAGGCGATCCAAAACGCCATGCGGCCCAACAGGGCGGGTTGGGTTTTCCGCCATCGACTCCAGTTTGCGACCACGGCAACCAGAAGCACCGCCCCGACCATCACGGACAACGAATATACAGCATGCCAGGCGGCTTGGGCGGCAATGGACGCGTACATCGCTTCCACCGTGTCCTGGTCCCGGCCGCTCAAGAGGCGCGAACTTGCCATCAGGGCCAGGATGGCGGCGTAGGCAAAGCTGAGGAGAGCAATTTGGCGGGGTTGGCTTGGCTGCATGTTTGGGTTGGTCCAGCAACGCGGACTTGTCCAGGGCTTCCGGCGGCTGGATCTTGCATCCGTGCCTGTCAATGCCGATTATGAACCAGTATATGGAAAATCTGTGGGGTTCGGTCCCGGACGAATGTTGCGGTTCCTGACATCCTCGGGCGGCCGTGCGCGGTTGCGAATCTGATGGCTGCCCGACCCATCCCCTCCCTGCTGGCCGCCGAGTTCCGGTTGCGCCAGAGGCAGTACCTGCTGTTGCTCAGTCGGGCCATGACGTCGCGCCTGGACATCGAGCGCACGGCGGAACTCTCGCTGGCGGCGGCGCTGGGTCTGATGAACTGCAAACAGGGCCTGATTGCCATCCGGCCGCCGGCCAATCCCGACAGTGGCCACCAGCCGCATCCGGTGACCGCGTTCCACGGGGTGCCCGCTCACCTGCAGCCGGAGTTCGCGCCATTGACCACATCCCTGCCGGTGGACCTGCGGGCCACTGTCGCCCACACGCCGGGGCAGGGACCGGACATCGAATACATCGTGGAGTGGGACCGCGCCGACATGCTGAAGCGCATCTCCCATGTGCGGCGTAACTTGGAAGGTGCCGGTACGGCCTTCCACCTCAATCCCAAGACCGTGTTTCAGGCCCTGCATGTCGGGGACGAGATGTTGGGCTCGCTCTTTCTCTTCCGGGAGCGCGACGACTTCAGCCGACTGGACCGCGAGGTGTTGGAAGGCTTCGTCATGCAGGCGTCCATTGCGGTGCGCAATGCCATCCTCTACCGCCGTCTGCAGGAGGAGCAGATTTTGCTCCAGACCGTGATTGACAACAACGCGGAGGGGATCATGATTCTGAACGCGCGTGGCGGCGTGGTCAGCATTAACCGGGTTCTGGCCGACATCGTGCACACGGATCCTGCCGATGCCGAGAACCGGTACTGGATCGACGTCCTCGACCTCCACAACGTGACCGGCTTCGACTTCTATGCCCGGGGTCCTGCCGGCCTGCCGGCGCTCGGTTCGGTGACGTGCGAGGGGGATGTCCTGGTCGGAGGCGAGACCCGCAACCTGATGCTGGCCTACACTCCGCTGCGCGATGAACGCGGAGAACTGATCCATGTGATCGTGAATGCCACGGACATCACGCGGTTCAAGGAGGAGGAAAAGCTCAAGTCCACCTTCGTGACCAACATCAGTCACGATCTCAAGACCCCGCTAACCGTCATCAAGGCCAATTTGGACCTGCTGGGCACGCTCGACAGTTCCCTGGAAGCCGGGCAGCGGCTGGAGATGCTGGAGACCTGCCTGTCGGAGGCGGATCGTCTGGAGCAGATGATCAATGACATGCTGGAAGCCGCCAAGGCGGAGGCTGGCGTACTCAGGCTGAACCTGCGGCCGGTGCCCGTGTTGGACTTCCTCCATGCAGTGGAACTGAGGGCGCGCAACCAGATTCGGGACCACGAGATTTTGTCGTTCCTGGACCTCCCGCCGGACACGGTCCTGCAGGCGGACGAGGGTATGCTGAACAGGGTGCTTGACAACCTGGTGGGCAACGCGATCAAGTATTCTCCGGACGGTGGCCAAATCACGATTGGCTGCAACCTCCACTGGAACGACAGGGACTGGATTGTGATTTGGGTGGCGGACGAGGGCATCGGCATACCCGAAGGCGAGCTCCTCAGGGTCTTCGACCAGTTTCACCGGATTGATCAGAGTCCAGGTCGGCAGGCCAAGGGAACCGGTATGGGCTTGGCCTCCGCCAAGGCGATTGTCGAGGCACACGGCGGTACCCTGGTTGCGAACAGCACCTTGGGCGAAGGTTCCACGTTTGTGGCGACGCTGCCCCTGAAGGGACCGGTGGCCCGGGAATCCGATCGGGACCGCTCCCGCCTCCAGAATGCGGGCGGCCTGTCGGCTGTCCGGGACAGCACATCCGACGGAAGTCCGTGAACATCCATCTGACCCAGTTGGGCTGCCGGCTCAACTTCTCCGAGAACCATCAATTGGCCCGTGCGCTGCAAGGCGCGGGCCACGTCGTCGTGAATCGTCCGGAACAGGCCCATGTGGCCGTGGTCAACACCTGCACCGTGACCGTGGCGGCTTCCGGCAAGTCCCGGCGCCTGATCCGTCACCTGCACCGTTCCAATCCCGATCTGCGGATCGTGGCCACGGGCTGCCACGCGACCCTTGAGTCGGCGGCCACTGGCCAGTTGCCGGGGGTGTGGCGAGTGGTTCCGAATCAGGACAAGGACCTGTTGCCGAGCCTGCTCCAGGCTTGGAGCGCCGAACTGCCCGACCTGGACACGCTGCTGCGGCTGGAACCGGATGCATCGCCCCTGCCCCAGGATGCAGGCGGTAGGTCCAGGGCCTTCGTCAAGGTGCAGGACGGCTGTGAGAACCGATGTACTTTCTGCGTGGTCACACTCGCCCGCGGGGCCGGTCGCAGCCGGCCCGCCAAGGACGTTGTATTGGAGATTCAGTCGCTGGCGGCCGAAGGTTTCCGGGAGGCGGTGCTGACCGGCGTACACCTGGGCAGTTGGGGGCGTGACCTGGAGCCGGAAGGATTGCATCTGGCGGAGCTTGTGTACCGCGTCCTCTCCGAAACGGACATTCCCCGTCTGCGCCTAAGCTCCCTGGAACCGTGGGACATTCCCGAGGGTTTCTTCGATCTTTGGCAAACCTGGCCCGGACGCCTCTGCCCCCATTTGCACCTGCCGTTGCAGTCCGGTTCGGACAAAACCCTGCGGCGCATGGCCCGGCGTTGCACGCGGGCCGGCTTCAGGCAGCTGGCGGCGGATGCCCGGACTGCCGTTCCCGACCTGGTGCTGACCACCGACGTCATTGCCGGCTTTCCGGGCGAGACGGAGCGGGATTTCGCTGACAGCCTGGAGTTCATCGAAGAAATCTCATTCGCGGATGCCCACGTGTTCCCGTTCAGCGCCCGTCCGGGCACGGCAGCCGCCGCCTTCGACGGGCAGATGTCTAATGCCGAAAAGAGCCGGCGCGTGCAGGAGGTTCAGTCCGTGGTGGCCGCCACCGGCGACCGGGAACGCAGGCGCTTCCTGCATACCCGGCGCCAGGTGCTGTGGGAAGGTGGGGGTACGGTCCTCGACGACGGCACCGGCACCCTTTGGCTGGGATATACCGACAACTACCTAAGGACGGAAGCCGTGGTTCCCGCCGGCCAATCGCTGTCGAACCAAATCACGGATACACATCTCGCAGCCCTGGACGGGATCGTGTTCCAAGGCCGGATTACGGCCAATCCCGAGTCTGATCCGGCAAGGACATTTTGTGGATGACCCAAGCCGGACTTGGTATCAAGTTTGGCTTAGGGCGGTGGCCAGGGTTCAACCATGTAGCTGAATGCCTCAGGCTTGGGAGTCACCCCCAAACCCGGGCCTTCCGGCAGGTGGAAGTGTCCCTCCCGGCAGTCCATATCGGTGTCCACCAGCCGCAGATTGCGGTGGAAGATCGTGTGCTGGAACTCGTGCATGTCGAAGTTGGGGATGGCGGCCGCGACATGCAGGCTGGCGGCTTGGCCTATGCCAATGCCTATGGTCGCATGCGGCATCACCCGGCAGTGGAAGGCGTCCGCCAGCAGACAGATGCGATGAAAGCCGGTGACACCGGTGTGCAGCATTTCAGGCTGAATGATGGACATGGCGCGTGCCTCGAGGCGCGGCAGGTATTCGTGTACCGTGCGCAGCTCCTCGCCGGCCGCGACGGGGGTTTGCACGCTGCGCGCGACATGGGCCAAGCCGGCCACATCCTCGGGCTTGACCGGTGCCTCCGCCACGGCCAGCCCGTGCGGCTCCATGCTGCGGATGATGGCTACGGCTTCGCTGCCGGTGTAGCGCCAGTGGAAGTCCGCCAGGATTTGCGGATCCGGCCCAATCGCCTCCCGCACGGCCCTGATCTCGGCCAGTTCCCCTTCGTGCGCCACGGCCCCGGCAAACTTGACCGCGCTGAAACCTCGTTCCATCCAGTCCTTGGCGACGGCCGCCCTGGCCTGCAGGTCCGTCCCCGGCAACCCCGAAACGTAGGCGGGCAGTTGCTTCAGACGCCGGCCGCCCAATAAGTGGCAGACGGGCAGATCGAGCAGCCTGCCCCTAAGGTCCCACAGGGCCTGATCAATACCTGCCAGGGCATCAAGCCAGAAACCGCCGAAGTAGCCGCGTACGCGGAGGCTGTCGTACAGGTCGTCAAACACCTCAACCACCTGGTGGGGGTGTCGGCCCACCACCATGGGTTCGGCCAGCTCCTTCACAATGGTGGCCACAATCTCGGGGGCCACGACGCCGAAGCACTCACCCCAGCCCGCCTGTCCCGACTGGGCCGTAACCCTGACCAGCACCGTGTGGTCGTGCACGCTGTAGACCGTGCGGTTGCCGGGACGGATGAACAGGCCCTTGGCGTTCGGTTCCACGCCGTGTTCCAACCCTCCCAGATAGGGCGTGGGCCGGGGAATGCGCAGGGGGAATGCTTCAACGAGTTCGACGGTGTCCATGACAGTGCCTGGAGTTCAACTTGGAGGGACATGGACGTTTGGGGGGCCGCCGACGGTTTCATGCCGCAGCAGGGGCCCCGGATCGGGTTTGGACGATCGTGATTTGCGTCCCGCGTCAGACTACCAGAACCATTCCCGGTCCCAAACCGATGCCGAAGCCGTGCCGGCCGCAGCGGGGAGGGGCGTCGAAGCCGCCGGATCGGCAACATTTTTCGTGTGCTACGATCCAATCCCTGCCTCAGAATCACATGCTGGATCCGTTCCGGATGGCAACAGTCCTGATTACAGGCACGAGCGGGTTCATCGGGCGTGCCTTGGCTGCCCGTTTGCATCCTCGGCACGAAGTGTTGTGCCTCTCGCGCAAGGCAACGCCAGTTGGCGGTGTAACCGCCTTCACCGGTGATTTCGCGAACCCCGACGACCTGGCCCGGTTGGACGGCTGCGACGTGGACGTGCTGGTCCACTTGGCTGCCGTGACCGGAGGTTGTTCCGAAGAGGACGGAATCCGGGTCAATGTCCAGGGCACGCACGGCCTCCTTCGTTATCTGGTCGATCGCGGCTGCCGCAAGTTCGTGCTGGCCAGTTCGATCGCCCTGGTTGGGATGCAGAGCATCCACTTTCGACCGCTGCAGCTGCCGGTGCCGGACGAGCATCCCTGCCTCGACCGGGATGGCTACGGTCTGTCCAAGTACCTGATGGAAGAGGTGACCCGGTACTTCGGCCGGCAGAATCCCGATCTCGACATCGTCAATATCCGTCTGGCGTCGATCATGCCGGACGATGCCAGGCCCGAACTGTTCTCGGTCGCCGATCCCCTGCGCGAGTGGGCCTTCGGCGCCCTTTCGCGCATGTACCTCAGCGATGCCGTCGAGTGTTTCTCACTGGCCGTGGAACGGCCGCATCGGCCCGGCGTGCAGGTGATGAACGCTGTGGCCGCCACGGCCTGCACCGCCGATCCCGTGCCCGACCTCCTCAAGGCTTGGTACGGGCCGGACGCCAACCGCATCGACATGTCGCATTACCAGCGGCCGGGCCACGAGCGGGATGCGGTGTACAGCATCCAAAGGGTGGCCGACGAACTGGGGTTCGTGCCCAGGCGCACCACGATCTGACGGTTGGCTGCCGGCAAGGTTCCCTGCGAACAAGTGTTGTCCCTTTATTCAATTTGCCAGTCAAGGACAAGACAAAATGTCTCACCCAACATCCCGTCGCAATTTCTTGAAGCTGAGTGCTGGCGTGTCGGCCGCTGCCGTGTTGGCCGCCTGTGCCGCGCCTGCGCCCCCGGCGGGCGCAGGCGATGCGGCCATGCCCGAAACCGTCGAGTTGCGTTTGACCTTCTGGGGCGACCTGGCCGACATGCCCACCTGGAACTGGGGCATCGAGCAGTGGAAGGACGAGCGGCCCGACATCCAGATCAAATGGGAGAACACCCCTTGGGGCGAATACTGGACGAAGCTCCAGACCGAGGCCGTGGCGGACAACCTGCCCGATGTCGTGGGCATGGTCTCCATGTTCTCGCAGCAGTACATCCGCCAAGGGTCGCTGCTCTCCTTCCAGAGCTACATCGATGCCGAACCGGAGGTCGACGTTGGCGACTTCTGGCCCGCCAACATGCTGGCCTATACCTGGCAGGACGAGATTTATGCCTTCCCCTACGACCTGTCAACGGTGCTGCCGATCTACAACAAGTCGATGTTCCTGGACAACGGGGTCGAGTTGCCCATCGGCGACTGGACCTGGGACGAATTCCAGGAGACCTGCATCGCGCTGACCCAGGACACGAGTGGTGACGGCAACACCGACCAGTGGGGTTGGCTCATGCCCAACCTGGCCAGCTGGACCATCGACATTCCCCTATCGACCAACGGCGCGCGGTTCGTGTCCGAGGACGGCCTCAAGTGCCTGCTCGACACCCCCGAAGCCATCGAGACCATCCAGTGGCTGGCCGATCTGAGGCATGTGCATCAAGTCTCGCCCACGATTGCCCAACAGGGCGACGTGCCCTTGTTCGAATCGGGCCGGGCGGCCATGCACTGGGGGAATCCGGAACGGGTGCAGACGATCGCCTCCCGTGTCGGCCCCGCCCGCGACAACGAGAACTTCCTCTGGGATGTCGCCCTGTTTCCCATGAAGACGCAGCCCGGCAACTCGGTGCAGGGTGGCAGCTTCGCCATCGGCTCCACTACTGAATACGCTGATCAGGCCTGGGAGTTCGTGAAGTTCTACACCAGTGCCCCGATCCTGGAAGAGATGGTGGCCAAGCCCAGCCGGGGTATCCCGGGCCGCGCCTCAATTGCGCAGGCCCTGATCACCGACGAGAATCCGGAGCACCAGCAATACTTCCTGGATGTTCTGGAGTACTCCATCTCGACCTTTATTCCGGCCTTCGCACAGGTCACGGCCGTGCTGGCCAAGTACATGGACGAGATCATGATCAACAACGAGCCGGCGGCCGCCATCCTGCCGCAGGCCGTCCAGGAGATTGATCCCATCCTGATTGAGACTGCCTGATCCTCCGGGTTTCCGGTTCGGCCTGCATTCGGGGGCCGGGTCGGGAACCCTTTGATTTCCAATCCGTCCTTGGGGACGCCCATGGCAACATCGGCTCCTGCCTGGCGCTCACCGGCCAACTGGTTTGGCCCCGAATACAGAAACCCGGCGCGGCGGCGCGAAGTCCGGGCCGCCTTTCTGTTCCTGCTGCCCAACGTGGTGGGTTTCCTGGTCTTCATGGTCGGTCCCCTGCTGGCCTCACTGGGGTTCTCCCTGCTGGACTGGAACCTGCTCAGTGCGCCCGACATGGTGTGGCTGGGCAACTACCTGGAGCTGTTCCGCGATGCCGAGTTCTGGCGCAGTCTGCGGGCCACGTTCTATTACTTGGTCGGCAGTGTGCCGCTGGGACTGGTGCTGTCGTTGGCACTGGCCTTGGCCCTGAACCAGCGAATCAGGGGCATTCGCTTCTTTCGCACCGTCTATTTCATCCCCGTGGTTTCCTCCATGGTGGCGGTGGCCCTGATGTGGCGCTGGATGTACAACCCCACGTCCGGCATCCTCAACTACATGCTCAACGAGACCTTCGCCTTCCTGCGCCTGCCGCTGCGCGCTCCCGACTGGCTGCAGAGTCCCGTCTGGGCCATGCCGGCCATCATTCTCATGAGCGTGTGGAAGGGCATGGGCTACAACATGGTGTTGTTCCTGGCCGGCCTGCAGGGAATCCCGCGGCATCTCTACGAAGCGGCCGAAATCGACGGGGCCTCCAACCAGCGACAGTTCTGGACCATTACCCTGCCCTTGCTGACCCCTACTACCTTCTTCGTCCTGATCATGTCCATCATCGGATCGTTCCAGGTGTTCGAACAGGCCTACATCATGACCCAGGGCGGTCCGGTCCGCTCCACGGTCACGACCGTCTACTACATCTACGAGAACGGCTTCGAATGGCACAAGATGGGCTACGCCTCGGCCGTGGCCTGGGTGCTGTTTGCCCTGATCCTGGGCGTGACCCTGATCCAGTGGCGCACGCAGGAGCGCTGGGTCTTCTATGAGTAGCGGCACCATTGCGCCGCCGGCCACCGGCCTGCCGCGCACCCGGATCGAGGCGCACTCCGGGCGCCGACGTCTGCTGTGGCGGAACGTCACCGCCTATGCGGCCCTGTCGCTGGGTTCCGTGTTGATGATCATTCCGTTCCTGTGGATGCTCTCGACCTCGCTCAAGGACGATCGGCAGGCCTACGTGTTTCCGCCAATTTGGATTCCCTCCCCCGTGGCGTGGAACAACTACCTGGACACTTGGCAGGCCCTGCCGTTCAATCTCTTTTTCCTCAACAGTGCATTTGTCTCGCTGATCCTGACCGTCGCGCAACTGGCGACCTGCTCGCTGGGCGCCTTTGCCTTTGCCCGGCTGCGCTTTCCCGGACGCGAGCGGCTGTTTGTCCTCTACCTCGCCACTCTCATGATTCCCTTCCAGGTGATCATGATCCCGCTGTTCGTGCTGGTCAAGGAGTTCGGCTGGATCGACAGCTACTGGGGCCTGACCATCCCGCTGATTTTCAGTCCCTACGGCACGTTTCTGCTGCGCCAGTTCTTCAAGACCATCCCGCTCGAACTGGAGGATGCCGCCAAAATCGACGGCTGCAGTTGGTTCCGCATCTACTGGAACATCATGCTGCCTCTGTCCAAGCCGGCCATGGCCACTCTCGGCATCTTCGTTTTTATGTGGAGCTGGAACAACTTCCTATGGCCGCTCCTGATCGTGTCGTCCCTTGAGATGAAGACCCTGCCGCTGGGCCTGGCCTACTTCCTGGGCCAGTACACGATTTACTGGAACCTGCTGATGGTAGGCGCCACGATCGCCCTGGTGCCGGTCCTTGTAATCTTCTTTTTTGCCCAGCGTTATTTCATCGAGGGCATCACGCTAACCGGACTCAAGGGGTAGTCAACCCTGCAGTCCCGCATGCCTGCCTTCCCTGAGCCGTCTTGCGGAAACCCTCAACATGACACTCCAGGCACTGATTGCAACTGTCGACCCCGTATTCTCGCTGAAACAGTTTCCGATACCGCCGCTGCAACCGACGGAAGTCTTGGTGCGGACACTGTACTCGGGTGTATCCGTGGGCACCGAGTTCATGGTGTTCCAGGGCAGGTTGGACTGGGGGCCGTTTCCGGTGTGCACCGGCTACCAGGCGACCGGCGAGGTTGTTGGGATCGGCTCGGCGGTCGACCGCTTCCGCGAGGGGGACGTGGTCTACTACAGGTCCAATTCCGCGCCCCTGATTCTGAACGGGACCGAGGTCAACCGCTGCTCGGCCACCCATGCCGACTTCGCCGTGGTGCCGCAGGACCAGGATATTGAATTGCTCCCGGAAGGCGTGGATTCGGCAGTCGGGGCCATGTTTGTCATGCCTTCGGTTGGCTGGAACGCCGTCGACATGGCGGGTATCCAAATGGACGAACTGGTGGCCATGCAGGGCCTGGGACTGATCGGGACCGGCGCCATGCTGGCCGCGCGCCTGCGCGGTGCGCGGGTGGTCGGAATCGAGTTGGATGAACGGCGCATGCAGCTGGCGCGCAACCTGGGAATCGACCACATCATCGATGCCCGCACGGAGGACGTGGAGGCGGCGATCGAAGCCATTCAGCCAGGCGGCGCCGACGTGGCCTTCGAAGCCACGGGGTTGCCGCAAAACCTGGATTCAGCGTTCCGCCTTGCTCGTCGGCACGGACGCTTCGTCTATCTGGGCAACCTGGGCAGTGCTCCGGTATCCTTCAACTTTACGGTTCCCCACTCCAAGATGCTGACCTGCTTCTTCCCGTGCAACGACGGCCTCAAGCCGTGCCGGGATTCTGTTTTGCGCAACATCGCATCCGGGGCGCTGCCGTGGGGCAAAACCATCTCGCATATAGTGGATGCACAGGACGCCCCGGAACTGTACCGGGCCATTGACAACAAGTCCATTCCAGAATTGACAGGAGCTGTGATCAAGTGGAACTGAATCGGTCTCGCAATTTTCCAACCCAATCGGGCCGGCAAAGGTCCGGACGTTTCGGCCTAAAGGCGGCCATGTGTGCGGTCGTCCTGGTTTCGCTGGTGCTGTCGGGCTGTGTCATCCCGGATACTGCCATGCCTGTCCAACCCGAACCGGCGGGCCCCGCGGTGTCCACCACCGCCACGCAACTTGAACCCGGGCCGTGTTCGGACACTTTCGTCCGGCACGTGATGGACTTCGCGACCAACGTGGATGAATGGCCCGTGCGCATGTTTTCCAGCAACGGGTCCGGCCTGGCCGTCAACGATTTGGACAACGACGGTCTGCTGGACGTGGTCATGGCCAACCTGGACGGCCACAACGCCATCTTCTGGAATCGGGGCCACATGGAATTCGAACGGACCGACATGGAGACCCGCAACACGCGGGCGGTCAGCATCGTCGACGTGGACGGCGACGGCTGGCACGACATCGTGTTTGCCCTGCGGCGGTACATCCCCGTGGCGTGGCTCAACCGGGAAGGGCCCGATGGCGGCCGGACATTCGAGTCGCTGCCCCTTTCCCTGTTCAAGAACCGGTCCTACACCCAGGCCTGGGCCGATCTCGATCAGGACGGCGATTTGGACGCCGTCACCGTGACCTACGACGCCGAGCCGATGAAGGAGGAAAATCAGCCGGCACCGACCGGAGGCGGCGGGGTCTTTGTCATGTACCAGAACAACGATGGTTCGCTAAGCTTCGAGCGGGAGCAGCTGGCGATCAAGGCGCAGGGCCTGGCCCTGCTGCTGCTGGACCTCAACGACGACGGCCGCCAGGACATCCTGGTCGGCCACGACTTCGAACTGCCCGACCAGACCTGGGTCCGAACGGACGACGGCTGGGAAGAGACGACACCCTTCAGTGCCGTGGCCCGCAACACGATGGGCTTTGCCGCGGCCGAACCCGGCTCCGACGGCGTCACGCACGTGTTCGCGGCGGACATGATGCCTTTCTTCACCGACGAGGAGACGATGGCGCAGTGGGCGCCGCTGATGGAGGATATGCACTTCGAGGTGGCCGGCAACCAGGTCATGCGCAACGTACTCCAGGTCGAGACGGAGGACGGAGGCTACACCGAAATGGCAGAGGCCGCCCAGCTGCAGGCTACGGGCTGGTCCTGGTCCTCGCAGTACGGCGATCTGGACCTGAACGGCTATATGGACCTCTATGTGGTGAACGGCATGCACTCCGAGGAGATGTTCTCCCATCTCCCGGACTCCGAGCTGGTGGAGGAGAACCTGGTGTTCCGCTACACCGGGGCCGGATACGTCTGGGAGCCGGACTGGGGCCTGAACGCCACGGAAGGCGGGCGTGGCATGATGATGGCCGACTTGGACAATGACGGTGATCTGGACATTGTGGTCAACAACCTGATCAAGCCGTCGGTCATGTTCGAGAACCAATTGTGCACCGAAGGCCAGTCGCTGCAGGTTGACCTGCACTGGCCCGACAGTGGGAACACGCGGGCCATCGGTGCCGAACTGACCGTGTGGTCCGGCTCCGCTTCCTACTCGCGCACGATTCGTTCCAACAGCGGGTATCTGTCGGGAGAACCCTCCCGCGTCCACTTCGGCCTGCCTGCCGGAGCGCCGCTGGACCGGCTGGAAATCAGGTGGCCGGACGGTGAGGTGTCCGAGGTGGGGGGCCTGGAATCCGGCAGCCTGTTGACGGTTACCCGGGAATAGATTCTGTGCCGGATCGATCCGGTCTGTCCTTGAAGAGAGAAGGTTTCGGATGCCGCTGCGTCAGGCGGCGTCCGGAACCCGGGCGTTGTTTTCGCCCTCAAGGTTCGATATGGGCAGTAAGATGGAAAACTCGCTGCCGCCGTTGGGAAGACTGTGATAGCGGATGTCCCCGCGATGCCGGCGTACGATGTTGCGCGCCAGGCTCAAGCCCAGCCCGCGGTTGTTGAGGCCTGGATTGTTGGTCGGGTCCACCCTGAAGTAGGGTTCGAAAATCGCTTCCTGGTGCTGCGGCGCCACCCCCGGTCCGGTGTCCCTGATGCGGATGGCGCACCATGCCTCCGAGCCGCTGGCTCCAATCGTGACCGCGCCTCCGTCTCCGGTGTAATTGATGGCGTTCAGTACCAGTTCCAGCAACACGTCGTTCTTGAAATAGACCCGGTCCACCTCAACGCTTTCCACGCCGGCCAGGGAATCCAAGGTCACTCTGACGTTCCGATCGGCGGCCACTTCCTCGACGCTGGCCAGGACCTGTTGGACCAGCGGCTCCAACTCCACCGTTTCCAGGTTCAGGGCCACGTGGCCGGTCTCGGTGAAGAGCGCATTCAGGGACCGGTCGCTCATTTCGAGCAGCTCGGAGACGTTCTGCTTCATGTCCCCGGCCACCTCGGTCGCGAACCTGTCCTTGTGCACATGCCTTGACAGGGTGGCAATATCCAGTTCCAGGGCGCCGAGCGCGTTGCGCAACTCATGGCTTAGGTTGAATGCCAGCTGCTGGCGGACCTCCCAGCTGTGGCCCAGGCGGCGCTGCAATCCCCGGAAGGCATCGCGCAGGGAGCTGATTTCCGTGATGCCGCGGGTGTGTCTGACCTGAACCGGACGAATGATCTCGGTGTCGCTTTGGATCCCGCGGATGGACTCCGTGATGTGGGTCAGCGGCGCCGTGAAGAACCGGGCAATGGCGTAGGTGGCAGCCCCCAGCAGACACAGCGAGGCGAGAATGGCGGCAAAGAACGTGATCCACAGTTGGCGATGCACCTCCTGCAGGAACTCGCGGGATTGGATTACTTCCACGTAGGCGATGGTGCGCTGGTCCATGACCTGGAAGTCCTGGGAGCGCTGGTCCGAGACCGGTGCCAACACGGGGACTATGGCGACCCAAACGGACTGGCGGCGACAATCCTGGCAGGACCACGTCGTGCGGGTCCCGGTGTCCGGGTCGTCGGCAGGTTGGCTGTAGCAGAACTCGCCGGCAAACGTGAAGTCCTGGGGAGTGGTGTCGGCAGTGTGGAGGCTGGCATTTGCGACCAGACGAGCGCGCTCGCGCAACGAAGCATGGTACTCCTCGTTGTGCAGGTCGCAGGGCACCATCGCGGTGGCCCGCACACTGGTGGACGAAGTCTGAAGGTTGCCGTTGTCGTCCGGGACCAGAATGCGGACATGGCTTTCGGGTTCCGCCAGGATCAGGATGTTGCCCGAAGCCAGTACGGTGAGCAGGGGATTGCCCAGCATTTCGGTGGCCTGTTCCGATACCGAGACGGCCTCTCTGACCAGTCGAACAAGGAATCGGTATTCCACCTGGCGCCAGGACAGTTCGGTGACCAGGGCCAGGGTGCCGGCTACGATCAGGCCCAGGGCCAGAATATTGACCAGCGACAGGTAGTGCCGCAGTCGCATGGTGTCGGAAGGGAGGCGGGCCGGCCGGGCTCCGGTTAGGAGGACACCAGCCGATAGCCCTTGGTGCGCACGGTTTCAATCAACTGTTCCGAGTTGGAGTCCTGGCCCAGCTTCTTGCGCAGGTAGCAGATGTGGGTGCGGATGTTCTGTTTGTTGGTCTGGTCGAAGTGGCGGGCCGATTCTCCTTCCGCATCGCACAGCGCTTCATAGAAGGTCTGTAGGGAAACCGTGTTGCCGTTGTGGCTCATCAGGAGGCCCAGGTACCGGCTCTCGATGGGTGTCAGCCGGACATCCATGTCCGCATACCGGGCCTGGTTCTCATTGGGGTAGAGCGTAAGGTCCAGATCGGGAGGTTCCAGGATCTCCGCCAGCGGCTCCCGGCTGCGCCGGGCGGCGTCCGCTTCCAGCTGCCGACGAACAATGGCCAGCAGTTTCTGTTCGTCGTCCCCCTTGCGGTGGAAGTGAAGTGCACCCCGGTTCAGGGCATCGATATAGGTGGAGTTCACCTGTTCCTCGGTTGCCTGCTGACCGGAAATGACGACCACAAAGGGGTCCTTGGCCTTGTGCTCCATGCGATCCAGCAGTTCGAGGCCGTCGATGCCGGGGAGCTTGATGTCTAGGACCACCACGCTGGGTTGGTGCAACGTAATGAGCCGTTCCCCTTCTTCGGCACTGTCACAACTGATGATGCGGACGTCGGGCAGGTGGCTTTCCAGGAAGCGCTGGGCCGAACGCCGAAAGTAGCGGTCGTCGTCAATCAAAACGAGCTTTGTAATCATGGTTGATTTGCGGTGTGGTTTGTCCGGCGGGAACAGAATCATTGTAGCCATTGGTTCCGGAATGTGCCGGCCCGGTGTCACATTCGCCCCGGGGCGAATCGGTTGCGGAACCGGGTCGGGCCATCGAAGTGCGATGGGGAGGCAGGGTGCCAAATGGCGCAACCCTGCGAGATGCTGCCCGCGGGCCGGACGAAACCTATAATTTGATGAAACTCTGAGCCATCCGGATGATGTCCCGTTCATGAACAACGAGTTCCGCATTGAAAAAGACAGCATGGGCGAAGTCGCCGTGCCCGCCGCGGCCCTATACGGCGCCCAGACCCAGCGCGCGGTCGACAACTTCCGCATCAGTCCTTATCGGTTTCACAGGCTCTTCCTGCAGGCGCTGGCCCAAATCAAGCAGGCTTCGGCCTTGGCCAACCACGAACTCGGCCTGCTCCCCGAAGGGCGTGTTGCAGCCATTGCCAAGGCGTCTGCGGCTGTGGCGGACGGGCGGCACGACGGGGAATTCCCGCTGGACATCTTTCAGACGGGTTCCGGGACCAGCACCAACATGAATGCCAACGAAGTCATTGCTGCGTTGGCCAAGCGGGAATCGGGGATTTCGGTCCACCCCAACGATGACGTCAACATGTCGCAAAGCAGCAACGACGTCATTCCCAGCGCCATCCACGTCAGCACGGCTGCGGCGGTACGTGAATTGTCCGGGGCGCTCGATGGCATGCTTGCGGACATCGAGTGCCAGATTGAAGCCACCGGCGATGTGGTCAAGACGGGACGCACCCATTTGATGGATGCCGTGCCGGTGACGCTGGGTCAGGAGATGGAGGCTTGGCGGCATCAATTGGAGGGATGCTGCGCAGGACTTCAGGAAGGACTGGCCGGCCTGTCCCAATTGCCACTGGGCGGGACGGCGGTTGGGACAGGCCTCAATGCGCATTCCCGATTTGGGGAAGTTGCCTGTCGCCACCTGTCCGATTTGGCCGGAGCCACGTTTGCCAGCAGTTCCAATCACTTTGCCCGGATTGCCGGGCAGGAGGCGGCTGCGGATGCTGGCAGCCGGATGCGGTCCCTGGCGGTCTGTCTGATGAAGATTGCAAACGATCTGCGCTGGATGAACAGCGGGCCCATCGCCGGCTTAGGCGAAGTGACGCTTCAGGCGCTCCAACCCGGCAGCAGCATCATGCCCGGGAAGATCAATCCCGTGGCGCCCGAGGCGGCCGCCATGGTGTGCGCCCAGGTCATGGGCAACGATGTCACAGTGGGCATCGCAGCCCAGTCCGGGGTATTCCAGCTCAATGTAATGCTGCCCGTCATCGCCCACAACCTGCTGGAAAGCGCCGGCTTGCTGACCGGCGCGGTACGGGTCCTGGGCAGTGCAATTGCCAACCTGACCGTCAACAGGGAGCACATAGAAGCCGTCACGAGCCGCAATCCAATCCTCGTAACGGCCCTGAACCCGGTCATCGGCTATGAACTGGGAGCCTCCATCGTCAAGCGGGCCTATGCCGAAGACCGGTCGCTCAAGGATGTGGCCCTGGAAATGACAGATTTGTCCGCCGAGGAACTTGACCGGCTGTTGGATCCGGCCAAGTTGACCAAGGGCGGCCTTGCCGGATAGTACCGTGTCGCTCGCCGCGCCACCGGTAACCGGGCTGGCCAGGCATTACTGTTGCAGGTAGCCCAAAGGGTTGACGTTGACGCCGTGCAGGCGCAGTTCCAGGTGGAGATGGGGGCCGGTGCTGTTGCCCGTACTGCCCAGAGTGCCCAGGACTTCTCCCTGGCGCACTGCTTGGCCCTGCCTGACGTAGACCGTGCTGAGGTGGGCGTACAAGGAGATGAAGCCGTTGCCGTGATCCACCACCACTGTATTGCCGTAGCCGTAGTTCCACCCGTAGGTGGCGTAGGCAACCGTGCCGTGGTCCAGGGCTTTGATGGGGGCTCCGGTGCGCGAGGAATAGTCGATGGCCTTGTGCGCGTCCCAATAGCCCTGGGTTATGTGGGAGCGGTCCAAGGGTTTGAGAAAGGTGCCGGTAGCGGACAAGGCACCGGCCGGTGCCGCAATGTTGAAATTGATGGAGGCGCCTCTTGATGCGGTGGGCAGGAGCGGCTTGACGCCGCCCGGAATCATCAGATCCGTGCCAACCCGCAGTTGGGTGGCCGTGCTCGCGAGCCGGTTGGATTCGTAGGACACGATGTCGTTGATGTCGGCACCGTAAACATTGGCCAGTTGGGACAGCGTGTCCCCCGGGACGATGCGGTGCATGGCCCCATCCACGGCCGGAATCATGAGTACGTCACCTACGGACAGATGGGAAATGTCGTCCAGCGACGGATTGGCCCACTGAATGGTGGTGCGCTTGAGGCCGCGGCTGGCGGCCAAGCCCCAGACGGTGTCGCCCTGCACCACCACATAGCGTTCAAGTCCGGTGGCGGGATCCACCCGGCTCGCGGCGTCCAACGGTCCGGCAGCGTCCTGGACCGGATTCAGGGCGGCCCCGGGAACGGGTCTGTTGAGTTGAGCCAACAGCCCGGCGGTGCGCGTGCTTTCGATGATGGCCGACGTGTCCAGTTCTGCGCCGGGAAACGTGGAACGAAAAGCCGTGATCGACAGATCCTCCAGCGGATGCAGCAGGTCCACGTTGGCCTGGAAGACTGCCACCGTCACGAGAATTGCAAACACGGTGGCAATGGAGATCAAGGATCGGAACTGCCGGAGAACACTGATCCAGCTGTACGGAGCCGCGCGCAGCACCGGCATTTGCTCCAGCAGCAGACGGGTGGAGGAGGCTCCGGGACTGTTGGGACTCGATGGCCGGGACCGCAACACGGCCGACATCACTCAATAGCCTGAGGATGGACGTCGGCTGCGAGTGTAGCACGCAACCGGCACGCTCATGGGCGTGGTGGAGTAATCCATGCCGGCCATCCGCATGGGCCGGCACCCACGTACCCTGACTATAGGGTCAGCTTGGAGAGGAAGTCCGCGTTGTTGTTCGACTTGCTCAACCGCTCCAGAATGGGCAGGATGGCTTCCTGGCTGCCTCCCACCGCGTCGATCATCCGGCGCAGGGTGAAGACCTGGGTCAGGACTTCGGGATCCAGGAGTTTCTCCTCTGCCCGCGTCCCACTGCGCTCCACGTCGATGGCGGGGAAGATGCGGCGTTCGGCCAGCTTGCGGTCAAGGTGCAGCTCCATGTTGCCGGTGCC
>JAAXGZ010000055.1 GCA_012271135.1 Caldilineales bacterium
CAATCTGCAACGTGCTCGTGGTGAAGGGCGGACTGGGCTTCCGGCTCCCCACCTGGGCCGCGACCCGCTGAACCCTCCAATCCATCTTCGCCAGTTGCCGAACCGCTTGGCGGGCCTGGTCCTCGCCCAGGACCAACCGGTCCAAACCCTCCCTGATTTGCCCCGTGTTGTCGTCGAAGTCGCCCGAAGCGGCCAGACGGAGGCCGTTCAGCTTTCTCAGTTGGACCCTGAATTCATCATCGGTACCCGAACCCAATGCACGCGCCAAGGTTGCCACCAAAGTCCAATAGCTGCCCTGCATGAACTTGGCGCGCTCGCGTTCCCGATCCACCAGAATGCGGACGGCCACGCTTTGGACGCGGCCCGCCGACAGCCTGCCGGCAATCTTCTTCCACAACAGAGGGGAAACCGTGTAGCCGATCAACCGATCCAGGATCTGCCTGGCCTTTTGGGCATCCACCAGGTTCGCATCCAATTCGCGCGGATGGGCCAACGCCTCCTGAACCGCCGTGCGGGTGATTTCATGAAAGACAACCCGCCGCACCGGAACCGCGGGTTTCAATTCGTCGCACAGGTGCCACCCAATGCTCTCTCCTTCGCGGTCCTCATCGGTTGCGATCAGCAATTCGTCCGCGGTCCGGAGCGCCTGCTTCAACTCGCGCACAGTGTCGCGGCTTTCCGGAAACACGATGTAGATGGGTTCGAAGTCCCGGTTGACGTTGATGGCCAGGTTGGACCAGGGCTCCTTCTTGTACCTGGCCGGGATCTCGCTGGCCGACCGCGGCATACCCCGGATATGGCCGCGGCTGTCAAGGACGGTGTATCCATCCGGCAGGAACCGCTGGATGGTCCGGGCCTTGGTGGGGGATTCAACAATGATAAGTTTGGTCATTGGCTCTCATGCTGACGGGTCGGATGTACGGCCCGTGCTCGGACAGGCGGTTTGCGGCGCTGTGACGCGTTGAACCTACAATGCAGCCCGGGCGGAGTCCACTTGGTCGGACACAGGCCGCTGTACTTTCATATTACAGACATCGGGGTGCTGACGACCATGTCTGCCGAAAATCGTAACCGTTTCCGAGCCGGATTGGCATTCCTGATCACCCTTTCATTGGCAGGCTGCGTCCTGCCACAGGTCCCGCCAACCCCGGAGACGTCACTAGTCGAAACGTCGGTTCCGGTCGAGGTGCGGCTCGCGACCGAGCGCGGCGAGACCGCCTGCGACAACTCGTTCCACAGGCATACGCTGAGCCACGAGACAACGGCGCCGGAATGGACCGTGGCCGGGTTCGATGCCAACGGCTCCGGCATCGCGGCCGGGGACCTGGACCGCGACGGTTGGCTCGATCTCGTATTGGGGGGCTATGGGCAGTCCAACACCATTCTTTGGAATGACGGCAACCTATCCTTCGAACCGCAACAACTAGGCGAAGGCCTAACCCGCGAAGTCCAGCTGGTCGACGTGGATGGCGACAGCCTGCTCGACATTGCCACCACGCGCAGGGGATCCGGTCTGGCGGTTTGGCGCAACACGGGCGCGGACAAACGGGCCGCCATGTTCGAGCATGTGGTGTTGCCCGGAATCGATCGGCCCCTCTACTCCATGGATTGGCTGGATGTGGATGCCGACGGGGATCTGGACCTGGGTGCGGCAACGTACGACGCCGAACTCAAGGACCTGTTCGGCAGCGAGTTCCTGATGAACAATTCGGGGGGCGTCTACCTCTTCAGCCAGGAGAACGGCCGATTTCGCCTGCAGCAGCTGACATTGCAGGCGCAGGGCCTGGCAACCCTGTTTCTCGATGTGACCGGTGACGGAAAGGCGGAACTACTGGTCGGCAACGACTTCGCCACGCCGGACTTCTTTTTCCAGCAGGAGGCCGACGGTTGGAGCACCATCGAGCCGTTCGACGTGACCACCCATTCCACGATGAGTCTGTCGGCCGGGGACATCAACAACGACGGCCGGTTCGATCTCTTCGCCACCGACATGAAACCCGCACCCGACGACCAGGACGCGCTCGCAGCCTGGCAGCCGGTCATGGAGGCCATGATGGCAGCGGGGATGGAGGAGCACGATGAACGACAGCTCATGCAGAATGTGCTGCAGGTCGCCGCGGACAACGATGGCGGTTGGGCCAACGCCGCAGACTCGGATCCGTTGGCGGCCACCGGCTGGAGTTGGGCCGGCAGCTTTGGCGATCTGGACAACGACGGCTGGCTGGACCTGTATGTGGTCAACGGCATGATCGAGGCAACGCTCTTCGCCCATCTGCCCGACCACGAATTGGTGGAGCGGAACCATGCCTTTCGCAGCGACGCGGATGGTTCCTTGATGCCCGCTCCGGAATGGAACCTCGGCGATCGGGCAAGCGGCCGGGGCATGGTGATGGCCGATCTGGACCGGGACGGCGACCTCGACATCGCGGTCAACAATCTGCGCAGCCCGGCGGCCTTGTTCGAAAACCGGTTATGCGGAGGCGTCGGGCTGCAGCTGGACCTGCGGCAGGAAACAGGTGGCAACAGCCATGCGATTGGCGCGAGGGTGGTCGTGGCTGCGGATTCCAACCGGTGGGTCCGGACCGTGCACGTGGCTGACAGCTACCTGTCCGGCCGCGCCCCCCGGTTGCACTTTGGGTTGGGCAACCAGGATCAGGATGTGCAAGTGATTGTCGAGTGGCCGGATGGCGAGCACACGACCGTTGGCGGCGTGGCGCCGGGTAGCCTGGTCACGGTGATCCGGGAGTGAATCCCGGGCTTGTCCGGCGCGGCGATCCGGCCTGTTCTATAATCCGTGCGTCCTTGGACACCCTTCCGTTTGATTGTTATGGCCCGTCCCTGCGAGGAGGCACAGATGCGAACCCGATTCCTTACCGTCCTGGCGTTGCTGGGCGTGCTGGCAATTGCCGTGACCGGATGCGCCGCCGCACCACCGGATGCGGCCGCACCCGGAGAAACCGTCGTCACGTGGGCCATGTGGGGCAGTCCGGCCGAACTTGCGACCCACCAGTCGGTAGCCGACGCGTACATGGCCGAAAACCCCGACGTGATCATCGAGATTTTGTCCGAGCCGTGGGGTGACTACTTCACCAAGATGCAGGCCCTGTGGGCCGGCGGCGACGGCTCCGTCATACCGGACATCCTGTTCCTGTGGCCGACTCCCTCCTATGCGGCCGAAGGCGTGCTGGAGAACCTCCAGCCCTACATCGATCGGGACGGCTACAACCTGGACGACTACTGGCCCGACCTCCTTGAGTCCGCGAAGTACGACGGCGACGTCTACGGCTTCCCGCGTGACATCGGCCTTGAGGTCCTGTACTACAACAAGGACGTCTTCGACGAGGTCGGTGTCCCCTATCCGGACGAAACCTGGACCTGGGCGGATCTCGAATCCGCGGCCAACCAGCTCAAGGTGGTGGACGATACGGGCCGGGTCTCCCGATACGGCCTCGGCATGGAGGGCGGCAAGTACATGCTGTGGGTGCTCCAGAACCACGGTGCCTTGCTGGACGACTATCGCAATCCGTCCACCTGCACCCTGGACCAGCCCGAGGCTGTGCAGGGACTTGAGTTCTTCGCCAACCTGATGGCCACCAACGCCGCCATGACCAGCGACAACCTGAACCAGGCCGGCGGCGATGCAGCCGTGTTCCAGGCCGGCCAGGTAGCCATGATCATCCAGAATGCCAGCCGCGTCAGCGCATTCAACGCGGCCGAGATGAACTACGACGTTTCCGTGGTCCCGATTCCGGACGGTGGCCGCCGCGCAGCCAGTGCCGGCGGTGCGGCCTGGACCATGAGCGCGGGCAGCGACAACAAGGAGGATGCCTGGCACTTCCTGCAGTGGCTGCAGAGCACCAACGGCGGCCAGCGGATCTACACCGCGTCCGGGGAGATTTTCCCGGCGCTGCAATCCACCGCCATGTCCGATGCATTCCTCAATCCTGACAACCCGCCGGCCAACCGCCAGGCGTTCCTGACGGAAGGCCTCAACGCCACCGTGGGCCGTTTCGGCTACTTCCCGGAGTGGGGCTACCTGAGCGGCAACTTCGTGTCGCCCCACATCAACCAAATCTGGACCGGCGACCTGACTCCCGCCGATGCGGCGGCAGCGGTATGCGAGGGTGTCAACCAGTATCTGCAGGATGAGGGCTTCCCGAAGTAGGCAAACCCAAACCTGACATTCCGGCGGGTGTCGCTGTCCTCAGCGGCGCCCGCCTTTTGTTTTCCATCCATGGCTTCCGACGCGTCCCCGTCGCGTCCACCTCCCCGGTGGCGGCGCTGGCGCGCCGATCAACAGTCCGAAGGCTATCTGTTCCTCCTGCCCAGTCTGGCGGGATTCATCCTGTTCGTCCTGATTCCGGTCGTCGCAGCGCTCGTGCTGAGCCTGTACGAGTGGAGCCTGCTGTCGCCCGGCGAGTACGTCGGCCTCACCAACTACCTGAACCTCTTCCGCCGCGATCCCACCTTCTTCAAGGCGCTTGGCAATACGCTCTACTTCACCGTGACCATTGTGCCGCTGCAATTGGCGGCAGGCCTGGCCGTGGCCCTGGCCCTCAACCAAGCCATCAAGGGTCTGGCGGTCTACCGGTTGATCTATTTCATGCCGGTCGTGACCACCATCGTGGCCGGAGCCTTGGTGTTCCAGTGGATCTTCAACAAGGACTTCGGCATCCTAAGCGCCGTCATCTGGCGTATCAACGAACTGACCGGCATTCCCGTCCAGCCGCCGGATTGGCTGACCGATCCCGCCTGGGCGCGCCCGGCCGTCGTGATGCTCACACTGTGGAAAAACGTCGGTTTCACGATGGTGATCTACCTGGCGGGCTTGCAGGCCATCCCAGTGGAGCTGTACGACGCGGCGGAGGTGGACGGTGCCACCAGCTGGCGTCGACTGCTGTACATCACGCTACCCATGATCTCGCCAACCACGTTCTTCCTCATGGTTATTCAAATGATCGGGGCATTCCAGCTGTTCGACGAGGCGTTTGTCATGACCCGCGGCGGTCCGGCCCAAGCCACCACCACGATCGTGTATTACGTTTATGTCAACGCGTTCGAGTACCGTCGCTTTGGCATGGCGAGCACGGTGGCCTGGGTTCTGTTCGCGTTCATCTTCGCCTTCACCTTCCTGCAAAATCGCATGCAGCATCGCTGGGTTCACTACGAGACCGAAGATGGCCGTTGAACCGTTGGCGGGGGAACAGATGCGACTGACCCGACGCGTGCGCCGGCGCATCGGTAGCATCGCGCTGCAAGTCGGGCTGTTGGCCGGCAGCTTCTTCATGGTCATGCCGTTCCTGTGGATGCTGTCCACCTCGCTCAAGCTGCCGAAGGAAATATTCAAATACCCGCCCATTTGGATTCCCACGGAAATTGCCTGGTCCAACTACAAGGACACCCTGACCGCCCTGCCCTTTGACCGCTTCTATCTGAACAGCGCCATCGTCAGCGTGTCGTCAACTCTGATCCAGGTGCTGGCCGCGGCCTTGGCTGCCTTCGCCTTTGCTCGGCTGCGCTTCAAGGGCCGCAATCCCCTGTTCCTGCTGTACCTGGCCACCTTGATGATTCCGTTTCAGGTTACGATGATCCCGAACTTCATCCTGATCTCCCGGGTGCTCGACTGGTACAACACCTACCAGGCCCTGATTTTTCCGACCTCCTTTTCCGCCTTTAGCGTATTCCTGCTGCGCCAGTTTTTCGTCGGCCTGCCCATGGAACTGGACGAGGCCGCGCGTATGGACGGCGCCTCCACCCTCCGCATCTGGTGGCAGATCATCCTGCCACTGAGCGGCCCGGCCCTGGCGGCCCTGTCCATCTTTTCCTTTCTGGGTTCCTGGAACTCCTTCCTTTGGCCACTGGTGGTGACCACCTCGAACGAAATGCGGACGATCCCGGTCGGCCTGAGCGCCTTTCAGGGCGAACACAACACCGCGTGGAATCTGCTGATGGCCGGTTCCGTGATCGCGCTGGTGCCCGTGCTGGCGGTGTACATGGTGGGACAGAACTGGTTCCAGCGCGGAATTACCCTCTCCGGCATGGGCGGGCGGTAACATGGACGCAGCCGTCCATCCATCGGGGGCCATCCGTTGTCCGGCGACACCGCCTCAGCCAACGCCATCGGCTGCATCGTAAAGACCAACTCCCATGTGGAGTACCTGTGCCGGATCTACCGCCACAGGGAAGTCGACCACACGCCCCATGCCGAGGACTTCCGGTTCGGCCGCTTCGTGACGGTGGATTCCGGAGACAACCAGGGCGGCGCCCTGGGCCGCATTGTGGGTCTGATCTGCAACACGCACGTGGTCAATCCCGACTTCGGATCGCCCTTCAATCCGCAGATGGTGTCCGACGACTTCGACATCACGCTGCCGCCCTACCTGCAAGCCGACTTCACCGCGGTGGAGGTTGTGGGGATTGGCTGGGAGTCCCCGGGCAGCGAGTACCTGCAATCGGTTCCGCCCCATGCCCCAATGATGAACGCACCGGTCCATCCCATGCCCGAAGCCGATGTCGCGCGGTTTCACCAAAAAGGGGGCCGCGGGCTGCAGATGGACTATCTGCCGTTCCTGATCAACTGGAACCATCCCCTGGCCCAGGATCTTCTATTGCATCAGTTGCAATTCCTGCGCGACAGCTTTTCCGAACACGCCGATGCCCTGACTGTGGTGGAGAACATGGTCAAGTGGAAGTCCATCGTGGGAGGCCTGCGATGAGCCGGACCGGCGGCCCCCTGGGCCTGGTACGGGGCCCAGGGGAGTCGGTGTCCGAGTTCGTGTTTGTCTCGCCGGACCCGGACCAGGCGGCGCGCATCGGCGAATTCGTCTACTTTGAGGATCCCGCCATCGAAGGAGGCGCGCGCATCTACGGACGCGTCACCCAGCGGGAAGCGGTGCGCCTGTGGCCGGACGAGTTCATGGCGGATCCCGACATCGCCCCCGCCAGGGTGGCCGGACTGCTCGGTTTCGATCAGGGGCCGGCCCGGTCGAACACGGACCTGTTTGCCCTGACCGTCTCCATTCTGGGTCACTTTGACAGTCAGGTTAGGGACTTCATCAATCCCCGCATCACGCCCAGCAGCGGACTGCCGATTCACCTGACCTCCAGTACCGAACTGACCAGCATTCTGAATGCGGTGGAACCGACGGCGGCAGGCAGTGCCCTGGTGGGGGACCTCATCACCCGCGCACCGTCGGAGGTCCCGATCGCTCTCAACGTGGCCGCCTTCACGAGCACCCATCTCGCCATCATTGCCACCACCGGCAGCGGCAAGAGCTACCTGGCCGGGGTATTGCTGGAAGAGATGATGCGGGAAAAGAACCGGGCCGCCGTATTGGTCGTGGATCCGCACGGCGAGTACGACACCCTCAGCCAAATGGCGGAGGAACACCGAACCCGTTTCGCGTCCAACGGGTATCTCCCAGCCATCCGGGTCCTCCAGCCCGATCAGGTAAAGGTTCGCATTGACAGTCTGTCCGAAGCCGACCTGAACGCCTATCTGCCGGACATGTCGGAACTCATGAAGCACAGGTTGCGGGAAGCCCTGAAACGGGTCCGGGCCCACAAGGACCGCTACACCCTGGCCAACTTGCTGCAGGCGGTCGAGGCGGCCGGCAGCGACTCCGAGAACGGTTCGGCCAGCGGCTCCAGGGAGGACAACACGGCACAGGCTCTGCGTTGGCGTCTGGAAAGCCGCCTTGCCAACAGCAGTCTGTTCACCGACAGCGAGGAACTGGAACTGACGCAACTGTACCAGCCGGGCCAGTTGACGGCCCTGCAACTGAATGAAATCGACACGTCCGAACAGCGGATGATTGTCACCACCATCCTGCGGCGGGTCATGAAGTCCCGCACCGACTCCATCAAGAACCGGGGCCACGGCGACGCCAACGACCTGGGATTTCCGGTGTTCACGCTGCTGGAGGAAGCGCACAACTTCAGTCCGGCCCACGAACACGCGGTCTCATCGCCCATCCTCAAGCGCATCCTGAGCGAGGGACGAAAGTTCGGGGTCAGCATCGGCCTGGTCAGCCAACGGCCGGGACGCCTGGATGCGGATGTGCTCAGCCAGTGCATGACGCAATGCCTGATGCGCATCGTGAACCCGGTGGACCAGGCGAAGATCGCCGAATCGATCGAGAGCGTGGGCCGCGATCTCATCAACGAACTGCCCAGCCTGTCCCGCGGCCAGGCCATTCTGGCGGGCGCCAGCGTGAACACGCCCGTGCTCGTGAAGGTCCGGCCCCGAATCACGGCACACGGCGGGCAGGACATCAATGCTCCGCTGGAATGGCGCAGTTACGAACCCAGGCGTAGGCGAACTGCCATTCCGAGAGACATGGGAAACGGACGCAGACCCGACGGCACCGTCCGCTGAATCCGCAGGCAGTGCCTCCGATCCAGCCAACCGGGAAGTGGTTTTGCAGACATGCCTGCTTGAAAAGCCTTTTGTATCGATGTGGTCAAGCCCTTTCCAACGGTCGCAGTCAGCCACCCAACCGACCGAGTCCACATCCATGGTGCGGGGTCCGAAGGCAACCGTGGCCAGAAGTTGAGTCCGAATGCCGGACAGTTCGTAAATCGTTTCCGGTTGAACAGGTTCGCTTGTGGAATTCGTTGACTTGACCAAGTCCAGCTCTGCCAGATTGCCGCGAATGGCACGGTTGTGGCTTCCAATGTTCGATGGCGAAGCACCAAGCGCAGAACTACAACTCCCTTGTCGTTTGGATACGGACGATGAACGCTGTCCCACAAATTGCCAATTGACCCACTGGTTGTCAATTTCACACTGGACGAGTGCTGCGCCTGCCTTGAGCGATTCAGGGATCTGAACGCGGAGCAAGCCCGTGCGGAATTCAAGCTCCGCCGGGACACGCGCGACTGGCAAGTCAGAAAGGCGCAAGCCAACCTGAAATTCCATCGGGAAACAGGAAACACATCATCTGTTCCAGCGATACCTTTATCGTCCCTTCGATTGGAGGTACACGGCAGAGGAATCCAGTGCATGCCGAGAAAGAAGGTGCTGCAGCACCTGCAGGCAAGGAACCAGGTTACCAACCTGGGATTGCTTTTCTGCCGCCAGATGAGCCAAGCCACAGGCGGATGGAAGCTCGCTGGAATCACGGATTGCCTTGCGGACTTAGCTGTGCTGTCCGTTAAGACACGAGAAGTGGCAACCGTCGCGCCGCTGTACACCATCCGAGGTACGTCCCTCTATTGCAAGGAAAACGGAGGGGAGGAAGATCCTGCAACTCTCGTTCCGAATCTCGATGCCGACTTCATCAAGGATTTGGAGGCACGCATTGGAATGCACCTCGACAGTCAGGGAGCCGGGGACGACCAAACTTCCTTCAGTCCCGAGCACTGCCTGAACTACATCTATGGAGTCACAGTTCGGCCTACCGGGAACACTACGAGCATTTGTTGCGCAGTGACTATCCAATGATTCCCTGGCCCGGCAACGCCGAAGTATTCCTCTCTCTGGCGGCAACGGGCGGAGAATTGGTTCGCTTGCACCTGCTAGATCCGTCGGTGTTGACCGGTCCAAAACCAACGTATCCCATAAGCGGCTCCAACCGGGTGGATACCGCCTATCCCGAATACGATTCAGCAACCAAACGGATCCACATCAATGACCAGCAGTATTTCAAAGGGGTGTCACTCCCTTGCTTGGGAGATGCAAATCGGCAGCCATCAGCCATTGTGCAAATGGCTCCAAGACCGGAGGGACCGTGTGCTGACCCACGCGGAACTACAGCACTACCCAATGGTGGCCCAAGCTCTGACCCAATCCGTTGTCATACTGGATACGATTGACAACATGGTAGGGGACGGCGAGAGTCTTTGGCTGGAAACCAACGGCGGACCCGCCCAATCCTGAACACTTCACGGAAACTATCGGTCGGCGGTCGCCGAAAATCGACGTAACGTGCGCCGCTTGACGCCGCGCGGTCCATCCCCGCGAAACCTCGTTGCTGCCCTTCTTGTCCGGGAACAATGAAGTCAAGCTCCGGACAGGTCGACGTGCACAGCGTCTTCAAGGCCAACGCATTCGCCAGCCGACTGTCCGCCCGTCCGCAAGCCACAGTTGGTCGCCGGTACCGTTCGCCGGTACCTTCCGATGATAAGATCGGCTCGAATCCGTCCACTGCGGATTTCCGATGAGTTAGAGAGGAATTGCGGTGGCCACTTCCCCATTTGCCGGTGTGCGCCGAACGTTCAGCACTGCCCGGGGCGATTGCGCCTACTACCAGATCCACGACTTGGAAAAGCAGGGCCTGGGTGCCGTCAACCGCCTTCCGTGGTCACTGAAGATCCTGCTCGAATCGGCTGTGCGCCAGTATGACGGCTTCAGCGTCACCGAAGAACATGTGGAGTTGATCGCCAACTGGAATCCGGACACGGCGGGCAAGGTTGAAATCGCGTTCAAGCCGGGACGCGTCGTCCTGCAGGACTTCACGGGCGTGCCCAGCGCCGTGGACCTGGCGGCCATGCGCAGTGCCATGCAGCGCCTAGGCGGCGATCCCGCCCAGGTCAATCCGGTGGTCCCGGTGGATCTGGTCATCGACCACAGTGTCCAGGTCGACCAGTTCGGCAGCCGCTTTGCCCATCTGTTCAACACTGAACGCGAGTTCGAGCGCAATGGGGAACGCTACGAGTTCCTCAAGTGGAGCCAAAACGCCTTCGACCACTTCCGCGTTGTGCCGCCGGCCACCGGCATCGTCCACCAGGTCAATCTCGAATTCCTGGCCCAGTGCGTCATGTCAGGGCAGGAGGGCAACGCACGGATTGCCTATCCGGACAGTGTCGTGGGCGCAGACAGCCACACCACCATGATCAACGGCCTGGGGGTACTGGGCTGGGGCGTGGGCGGCATCGAAGCGGAGGCTGTGATGCTGGGGCAGCCGATCTACATGCTCCTTCCGGAGGTCGTCGGCGTGCGACTGGAAGGCAAGCTTCCGGAGGGCACCACCGCCACCGACCTGGTTCTGACGATTACGGAGTCGCTGCGCGCCCACGGGGTGGTTGGCAAGTTCGTCGAGTTCTTCGGCCCGGGCTTGCCGCTCCTTTCGCTGCCGGACCGGGCCACGATCGGCAACATGGCGCCCGAATACGGGGCCACCATGGGCTTTTTCCCGGTGGACCAGGAGACACTGCGCTACCTCGAACTCTCGGGGCGAGCGCCGGAACAAGTGGAACTCGTGGAGACCTACACCAAGGCAGCCGGCCTGTTCCACACCGCCGACAGTCCCGAACCGGAGTTTTCCAACGTCGTGTCGGTGGACATGTCCTTGATCAAGCCCAGCATTGCCGGTCCCAAGAGGCCCCAGGATCGGATCGAGCTGACAGACCTGAAGTCCCAGTGGCCGGATCTTCTGTCCGCGCCCATCGGCTCCGGTGGTTTCGCGGTGGAGCAGGATCAGATGGACGAGGTTGTCCAGGTGGAACACGAAGGCGACAGCTTCGAGTTGACCCACGGCAAGCTGGTATTGGCCGCCATTACGTCGTGCACCAACACCAGCAATCCTTCCGTCATGGTTGCGGCCGGGTTGTTGGCCAAAGCCGCGGTCGAACGGGGCCTGCGGACCAAGCCCTGGGTCAAGACCAGCATGGCACCGGGCAGCAAGGTGGTGACCAGCTACCTGGAGGCCGCCGGCCTGGACCACTATCTGGAGAAACTCAACTTCCACACGGTGGGCTACGGCTGCACCACCTGCATTGGCAACAGCGGGCCCCTGCCGGACTACATCATTGAGGCGATCGCGGATGGGGACCTGACGGTGTCCAGCGTTCTGAGCGGCAACCGCAACTTTGAGGGACGCATCAATCCGGACGTCAAGGCCAACTTCCTGGCGTCGCCGCCCCTGGTTGTGGCCTTTGCCTTGGCCGGGACCGTCGACATCGACCTGTCACGCGATCCCATCGGAACCGATGCGCAGGGGAATCCCGTCCGGCTTGAGGACATCTGGCCGTCACAGCAGGAAATCCGCGACACCATTGCCGGGGCACTCACGCCGGAGATGTTCCGCACGCAGTACGGCAATGTCTTCTCCGGCAACCAGGCCTGGAACGACATCCCAAGCGCCGAGAGCGACATCTACCACTGGGACCCCTCCAGTACCTATGTGCACGAGCCTCCCTTCTTCATGGGCCTGTCGCCGGATCCCGAACCCATGGAGTCCATCCACGACGCCAACGTCCTGGCCATCATGCCGGACTCGACCACGACCGACCACATCTCGCCGGCCGGGTCGATTGCCACGGTGTCGCCGGCGGCGGACTACCTGAGGGACCTGGGCCTCGAACGGCGCGAATGGAACACCTACGGCACGCGCCGGGGCAACCACGAAGTGATGATGCGGGGAACGTTTGCCAACGTCCGGATCAAGAATCAGATGCTCGACGGCCGCGAAGGCGGCTACACCATCCATGTGCCCACGAAGGAAGAAGTGACGATTTACGACGCGGCCATGCGCTACCGCGACGACAACACGCCGCTCGTAATCCTGGCCGGCAAGGAGTACGGAACCGGGTCCAGTCGCGACTGGGCGGCCAAGGGCACGCACCTGTTGGGTGTCAAGGCGGTCATTGCCGAAAGCTACGAACGAATCCACCGCAGCAATCTGGTCGGCATGGGAGTCCTGCCGCTGCAGTTCAAGGATGGCGCGAGTGCCGACTCCCTGGGGTTGACCGGGCTCGAAACCGTCAGCATCGACGGCATCGACGACAACATGGAGCCGGGGCAGACGCTTGTCGCCCGGGCGCGCTCAGCCAGCGGAACGGTAACCGAGTTTCCGATCGACAGCCGCATCGATACGCCGGTTGAGCTCGAGTACTACCGACACGGCGGCATTCTGAACACCGTACTGCGCTCCATGCTCAAGAACGGCGCGGCAACCTGATACTTCGGTTCCGGCACACGGAACGCATCCAGCCCCCGGGAAAACCCGGGGGCTGCTGATCTCCGGCAGGGCCGCACCCGGCGACAGGTGTGGGATAAACAATGGGGTATGCCCGACCGAAGTTGGCGCATCGAGGTTGTCCCCCACTCGCAATCAACAGCCCGGAATCGGACCCGCCGATCGGCTTGGCTGTTGCAAGCCAGCCAATAGCCGGAATTTTGTCGATGCCGGTCCCGACAGAATGTCTTGTGGCCAGCGGCCCACTGCGACCGAGCCCGAGTGGCTTTATCCGTCCGCCTCCGCACGGGGGATGGCGATCGGAATCATCAACGCGGGTTCCTCGGGTTTGGTGTCCCATGGCCCGGCTTCCGTCACCGGAGCCTTGTCCAGGGTTTCCGTGTCATAGAGCAGTACCTGAAGACTGAAACTGCTGTCTTCAACCAGTACCGGCGGCGCCTCGACATGACTGTATGCCAGCTCCACCAGGCCGGCGCGGGCGGGGTCAAGGCTGAAGGTTCCGTGCTGTTCCGAATGCGGCAGCTTCAGCCGCCGGCCGTCCGCCGTGTGTTCTTCCAGCCACACAATGAATCGCCAAGGCCTGTCCGGCACCTTCAGGTACTCCCAGTACAGCGTCAGGGGTACCTGTCCGTCGGCCCATAGCCGCGGTTTGACCTGAACGTGGCGCAGCCTCAGTTCACCGTTGAAGTCCGCGTCGACGACCACTCCGTCATCGGGGAGTATGGCAACGGGATTTGGGTTCTCGGGCAGGAACAAAAACAGTGCCAGACTGGAATTGGGGTGGTAGAAGCCCCACTCGCCCTGTGTATGCATTTCGGCGCGCATCCAGGACAGAGCCTGGTGCTCCGGATCCTCGTACGGCAGTGTCCTGTCCTCGACCAGCCAGACCCGTTCATACCCCTCAACAATCTCGCGCAGCCGGTTGCCAACGGGCGTGGCCCAACCCATGCCCGGTACCATCAACGGAGGCACCGCGCGCCAGTGGACGCTGGCACCGGCATCCCGCGCCCCATCGATTTCATCCATGGGAAAGAAACGACGAAACAGGCGCCAGCTGTTGGGGCCCTTGAACAGCACGATGTCCCCATCCCGGATGCCGTCCTCCAGGATGGAACCCACCAAGGCATAGTCGGGCGCCTTGCCGTAAATCGGTTCCCGGAAGTAGCGCCAGCTGCTGAACCCAGTTCCGACAACCACCAGGACTGCCACCGCAAGGGCCGCCAACGGAAGCCGCCGCTGCCAAGCGGCCAACCCGGCCGCAGCCATCAGCAGGTACGGGCCGAGCAGCTGGGCGTGGTGCCGCACAGCCATGTAGTTCGGTTGAATCAGCGATGCAACGAACAGGAGGAGGATCGGTACCGCAAGCACCGCAGGCAGCAGCCAGCCGTGCCTGGATCGGTTGTGTTCCGTGCCTGACAAGGTCCATGCGCCTGTAATCACGGCGGCCAACAGGATGCCGTCCAAGGGAACGGTCCACCCAGCCGGAACGCTGATTCCCATGCCAAAGCCATGGACTGTCTCCCACAGGATGCGATGGAGGCCGGTCGGCGCGTAGTTCGAGCCGGCCCCCGGCTGACCCGTAATCATCTGGAAGACGGCGACCGCGATGGCCGTTGTCAACACCCCCATGAACGCCAACGCCTCCACCGCCAGCTTGCGGTCGATGCGGAGCAGGCCGACAAAAATCAGAATCGCCTGGACAGGCACCAGCAGCAGGGCATAGAAGTGGGTGGCCAGGTTGGCCAACGTGACCAGCAGCCATGCCGCGGCCCACCGCTTGCCGTGTGAGAACCTGCGGTGCCGCCACTGCCAGGTCGCGGTCCACTCCGACAACGTCCATAAAGACAGAAGCGACAACAACATCCACACCGTGTAGGGACGCGCTTCCTGCCCGTACCACAGGACCAGTGGATTGAGTGCCACCAGGACAACCGCCCACGATCGGGTGCGGTCCGGTGCCAGACCGGTCCGTTCCAGAAACCCGCCGAACCCCCAGACGGCGGGCACCAGAAGCGTGGAGGCACAAACCGAAATGATGCGCAGGACCAGGACGCTGTCGCCGGCAAGCCTGATCAAGATCCCGAGCAGGGCATAGAACGCGAAGGGATGCTGGTCCCAGGTAACCCGTTCGGACACGCCGTCCTTCAAGACCAGTTTTCCCGGCAGGAGGTCGCTCCAACCCTGTTCCGACCGTTGCAGGCTTAGGCTTTCATCCCACCACAGGGTCTTGGCGTCCAGGTCAAACGCGGTCCTGCCAAAGACAAACAATGTGCAGACAAGCACCAGGACCAGTTGCCACTGCACGCGGCGCAACCGCAGCCGGAAAGGCTCGGGAATGGAATCGAGCATGGTTGCAACCCAGTCCAACTGGAAGGAGAACAGCTTACGCCGACCCATGTCCGGCCATGCCGAACTGACGGGCCCGAGTGGGAAGACCCCGTACTCTCAAATGCTACACAGGAACCATTGACAGAGAGGTACTTTCGGCACTCCACCCAAACACACGAAGAACGCGTTCGAACACCCAATGGACCGGGCTGCCGGCAATCGGTGAAAGGTCCTGCGCCGGGACGGTTTCAACGAAGCCATCACGGCCCCATGCCCAACGAACCGAATCCTCCGGCTTGGCACGGTCACGAATGCGGGCTGCGGATCTCGATTGGAATCGGGTAGTGCCGGATCCAGCGCGCTCGAACGCGGACAGCTAGCGGCCGGTCAGTCCGGTTACCATCACGCCCTGAATGATGTGGCGCTGGAAAATGCCATAGAGGATCAGGACGGGAACCGTGGTGAGGGCTGCGGCCGCCATCCCCAGCCCCTGCATGGTGTAGCCCTCGTGCTGCAGGATGGACAGGCCCACCGGCAACGTGCGCATCTCGTTCGAGTTCAGGGCAATCAACGGCCAAAACAGGTCATTCCAGCTGCCCAGAAACGTGAAAATGCCCAAGGCAATCAGAGCCGACCGCGACAGGGGCAGAACGATACGCCAGTAGGTACCGAACTTCCCGCACCCGTCGATGATTGCGGCATCCTCCAGTTCCCTGGGAATGGATTGGAAGAACTGGCGCAACAGGAAAATGCCGAACACACCGGCGCCGGCCGGCCAGATGAGCGCGTTGTAGGTGTCCAGCCACTCAAGCCGCCGCATGATCACGAACGTCGGAATCAGGGTCACCTCACCCGGTATCATCAACGTGGTCAACACAAAGATGAAGAGGAAGTCCCGACCCGGGAACTCGAGGCGGCCGAAGGCGTAGGCGGTCAGGCTGTTGATCGTCAGAACCAGTGCAGTGACTGAGGTGCTCACGATGAAGCTGTTGAGCATCCAGCGCATGATCGGAAGGTTGGGCCAAGTGACCAGCAACTTGAACGAATCGAGCGTCGGTTCCCGCGGAATGTATTCGACCGGCCAGTTCCTAACCTGATCCTCGGGCGTGAAAGCCTGGGAGAACATGTACACCAACGGGAGGATGGTGGCAATCGCGATGGGGATCAACAGGAGCAGAATCACGGCCATGTCGATCCGGTGCAGCACAGCCTTGCGTTTCCAGAACGGCAAACTGTAGTTGACGGAGGTTTCCTGGGTCCGGGCTTCAATGGCCATGGCTGGAGCCTTAGTATTCGACCCGACCGCCCAGGAAGCGGAAATTGATCAGGGTGACAACCAGGATGATGGCCGCGAGCCCGAACGCCAGTGACGAGGCATATCCCATCCGGAAAAACCGCCAGCCGACATCGTACAGGTACATGACAACGGAGTAGGAGGAGTTGCCCGGCCCTCCCAGCGTCATAATCCACATCTGACCGAACACCTTGAAGTGGGCAATGAACTGGGTCACCACGATGAACAGCGTCACCGGCTTGAGGAGCGGCAGCGTGATGTGGGTGAAGGACTGCAACCGGTTCACGCCGTCGATGCGCGCCGCCTCGTAAATTGGTTCGGGAATGTTCAACAAGCCGGCCAGGAACACCAGGAAGGGAAAGCCAAACGTCCACCAGACGGTGGACAGGGACAGGATGGGAATGACAAACCTCTGCTCTCCCAGCCACTTCTGGGTGGGTAGGCCCACCATGTCCACGTAGTAGTTGAGCAACCCGAACTCCGTATTGAAAACCCTCGCCAGAATGACTCCCATCACCGCCACGGACAGAACCACCGGAGTGTAGAAGAGAAAGCGCAGGATTTGATGGCCCGGAGGCTGCTGCTTGACCAGAACACTGGCAAACAAACCGAGCAGGACGTTGCCGCCGACCGTCAGGGCGGCAAACAACACGGTGTTTCTAAGGGACAGCCACCAAAGTTTGTCCAACCATAATTCCCGATAGTTGCCAAAGGCCAGGAACGGCTTGTTCGGCAACAGAATGTCCCAGTTGAACAGGCTGATGTAAAACCCGTAGACATTGGGGCCGGCCAAGAACAGGAAAAAGAAGACGAAATAGGGAACCAGGAACAGATAGTTGGGCAGCAACTTCCGCCATCTGGGCATCGGTTTGCCGATCCGCCTCTGCTCAGGGGAGGTCGCAGCCATGGAACTCACACTTGTCCACATCGGTGTCGCGGGCCGGCACCGAAGTCGACTCCGGTGCCGACCCGCGGCGGGTTGGCGAAACCCGGGACACTATGCTTCGCGGTCCAAGACCTCCTGCACGCGCAGGTGCGCCTCCGCAATGCCATCGGAAACCGTCTTCACATTGGTGATGACAGCCTCGAATTCCTGCTGGTAGGCATTCTGGATTTCAGTGATGTTGGCGTGCTGCTGTTCCGTACGGCCGATGGCCTGGAATTGCGAACCAAAGTTACCCGTGTGCCAGTGGTCCTGGAGCACCGGATCGTTCTGCAGCGAGATCCTGGCAGGCGGCTGGCCGGAACGGGCCCAGTCGAGACCATGGTTCGACAGCCAGACGATCAGGTCGGAAGCCCCCATGGTTCCTTCCTCGTCGGTGCCGGTGGGGATGCCCATGACGTGGGCGCTCATCCAGGCAACCGGCTCAACCAGACCGTATTGGGGAACCCGCCAGAAGGTCGTGGTGTCCACCAGGTTCGAGTCCTGGATGAAGTTGCGCCACCAGGATCCGCCGATGGCCAGGACCAAGGTGTTGTTCTGGTAGGAGTCGGTCATGCTGTAGCCAACCGGCACAGCATGCAGATGGTGCTCGTGCACCATCTTGTGCCAAAAGGCCAGGGCCTCCGTCACTTCCTCCGAGTCGATGGTCGACTGCGTACCATCCTCGTTGATCGTGTTGCCTCCGTTCTGCCACATGCCTTCGAGCATGGCCCAGCGCCGCCAGAAGTGGGAGTGAAAGGCGTACTGGACGATGTCGTCGGGATCGAAGCCGGCATCCGTCGGATTGCGGCCCTGCGAATCAAGTGTCAGCAGGGACATCTGCTCGACGAACTCGGTGCGGTTGGTGGGCGGGGATGCCGGATCGAGGCCGGCAGCCTCGACCAACGCCACGTTCAGGTAACCGCCTGAGCCGTGGGTGTCGAGCAGCACGCCAAGGGGAGAGCCTTCGTAATGGATGTTCTCGAACACGGCGGGGATGAAGTCGTCCCGCGGCACGCCCATCGAGTCGTAGAAATCATCCGCGGCGCTCAGGACGCGGCGGGGTCCCCACTGGCCGATCGCCCACTCGTGCGTGATGATCATGTCGGGCGGATTGCCGGCGATCACCGACGAGGGCACCTTCTGGTAGAAGATGTCCCACGTCAACAGTTCCTCGTTGACCGTCACATGGTCGTTTTCCTCCATGTATTGGCCGACGAGCTCGGTGAAGGTCTTGCCGTCCGCCCCTCCGAGCCCATGCCACAGGTCGACCTCGAGGGGTTCCGGCATGGCCGGTGCCGCGGCTTCCTGGGCCGTGTCGCCGGCAGCAGGCACGGGTGCGGCACACGCCGCCAGCGCGAGTGCGACCACGCCGCCCGACCCCAATAGGAACTTGCGCCGGCTGACACCATGAACAGTGTTCATCGCATGAATCTCCGTATTCGATTTTGCTGAATGCAGGCCGCATTCTACAACGATTCCGAAGAGCCGTCGATCAGACCATCCGGCCGGGCACTGTTTCAATCTCGTTGCTATG
>JAAXGZ010000107.1 GCA_012271135.1 Caldilineales bacterium
TGACAGTATAATGGATTGGTATAAGTCCCCTTCTCTCTTCCCGCTCATGAATTCACATCTCCCCGTCGGTGGAGAATTGTCCGGCCTTTATTCAGTGCCGCACCTGCGCGTTCGACGCGTGCAGAGTGTAGTCGGGCATGTCTTGTCCGATTGCCTCGCAATGGTCCCGCACAAGGTGCAGCAACTTCAAGACGACCTCCCTGATGCGGCGGCAGAGCAGGAAGACGATCATGGCCAACGTCGGGACTACGACCATCAGGCCGAGCGTTTCGCGTCAGTTGGCGGATCTGGCCCACAGGCGCGGCTCCGTGCCGCTGTGCAGCAGCATGGCGTACACACAGCCCATGACGAACAGATTGAGGTCCTGCCTCTGTGTCGCCCACACGGCGAATGCGGCCAACAGGACGGCGACCAGCCCGACGCGCACATGTCCTTGCCGCGCTTGGCGCAGGGTTCTGCCGGCATTGGCCAATCCAATCTACAATTTCGCAAACAGACTCCTGGACAGGCCTGCTACAGGGACGTGCACACCCTTCCCCATCAAGAGTGAATGACCCTCACTGGGCCAAACAGTACCAAGTGAGGGAGTCGAAGGTCAGGAACCGACCGACAGAAGCTGTTCGGAGGCGGTGGTGGCCCACTCGATGAGGGGATCCGGATACAGGCCAATCCAGAACACCACCAGGGTGCAAACAACCAGAACGGCCCCCATGCCAATCGGCATGCTCACGGGTTCGGCATCGGTTTCGCGTTCGCCGAAGTACATTACCCGAACCACGTTGACGTAGTACCAGGCCGCGATGCCGGCATTGACTACTCCGGCCCCCGCCAGCCAGAAGTACTGCCGCTGCACCGCCGCACCGAACACGAAGAACTTGCCCCAGAAGCCGGCCGTTGCCGGAATGCCCGCCAGGCTCAGCAGGAACACCGTTAACATGACAGCCAGCGCGGGTGCACGGCGATAGAGGCCTTCGAAGGCACCGATGTCGGTCCGGCCGGCCCGTTCCTCCAGCACCATGACCACCAGGAAGGCACCGACATTCGTGAACATGTAGGCGATCAGGTAGATGAGCAGGCCGTTGATGCCGTCCATGTAGCTTTCGGTGCCGGCAGCCACCGCGGTGATGCCGATCAGGAGGTATCCGGCGTGCGCCACCGAACTGTACGCCAGCATGCGCTTGACATCCTGCTGGCGCAGCGCCATCAGGTTGCCCATGGTCATGGTCAGGATGCTAAGGCCGGCCATAACCGGCACCCAGTCCACCAGCAGCGCGTTCATCGACACGACGAAGACCCTGGCTGTGACCGCGAGGCCAATGGCCTTGGAGGCTGTCGAGAGATAAATGGTGACCGGGGTCGGGGCACCGTCGTAGGTGTCGGGCGCCCACTGGAAGAAGGGTGCCAGCGTGGCCTTGAAACCCAGGCCCACCATCACGAACATGGTGGCCGGAAGCAGCGCGGGCGCCAGTACGGACAGATCGTTGGCCGCGATATGGGCGGCGATCCCCTTGAGATCCAAGGTGCCGGTGGCGCCGTACACGAAGGTCATGCCATAGAGCATGGCGGCCGAGGCCACGGCACCGTAGAGGAAATACTTCAGTCCCGCCTCGGCACTGCGCTGGTTGTCGCGCAGGAACCCGGCCAGCAGATAGCTGGTAATGGACAGGAATTCGATCGCCACGTACAGCATGATCAGGTTGGAGGCGGACAGGGCCGCGCTCATGGCCATGGTCACCCAGACGAAGAAGCTCCAGAACTCGCCGCGCCGTTCCGTGCGCTTGTTCATGTAGGTGCTGCCGGCCATCGTAATCAGAATCATGACCAGCATGATCGGTGCTTTGAGCAGGGCAGCGAAGAGATCGATCTCCAGCATGTTGAGGACGGCGACCGGCTTTTGGGCCACCTCCAGCTCAAAGAAGGCGTAGGTCTGGAACAGCGACGCAATGAAGGCCGCGCCCAGGGTGAAGAGCGCGAGCGTGGCATAGCCCCTCCCGCTGTCCGTGCGGTCACGCACGAACACGTCGATCAGGAAAATGACCAGACCGCCCGTGAAAAGGAGGATTTCAGGCGCCAGCAGGCTGAACTGTTCCACAACAGGTGTTTCCTGGAAGCTCGAACGGAAGGTCTCTGCGTGCCGATCAACTCGGGCCGATGACGAACATGATCAGACGGACCGAGGCGGTGTTGAAAAACGAGAGCAGCCAGGTGGGATAGACGCCGATCACAAACATGCCGATCACCAGAGGCCACAAGGTCAGCTTTTCGAAGAACACCATGTCGGTCGGCCCGTCGACATGCCGCCCGTCCACATCGGTCCAGTGGTCCAGCTTGTCGCTGTCGTACTCGCCCAGGAACACGTTCTGGATAATCCGCCACAGAATGTACACGGCTGTCATCACGATGCCGATGGTCCCGAAGGCGGCCCAGATGGGCACAATCGCAAACGCGCCGCGGAAGGTGAAGAACTCCGCCCAGAAACCGGCCAGGCCTGGCAGGCCCAGGCTGGCGAAGGCAGTCACCAGCATGATGCCGTAGAAGTAGGGGGTCTTTGCACTCAGGCCCCCGAACTTTGAGAGGTCGCGGGTGTGCGCCCGTTCGTAGATGATCCCCACGAGCAGGAACAGGGCGCCGGTGATGATGCCGTGGTTGAACATCTGCAGGGTGGCGCCGTTCAAGGCCATGACCGCACTGTCGTAAACCTGCCCCGCTGTGACTGCGTCGCTGAACTTGCCGACGACCGCATTCAGGCCGTCCTGGGTCAGGACCAGCGATGCGGCGCCGATGCCCAGCATCACGTAGCCCATGTGGCTGACCGAGCTGTAGGCAATCAGTCGCTTCAAGTCGCTTTGGGCGACACAGACAAACGCGCCGTAGACAATGGCCACGGCACCCACGGCAATGACAGCCCAGGCCCAGTGCTGGCTGGCCTCGGGGAATGTCGGCAGGATGATGCGCAGGAAACCGTAGGCTCCCAGCTTGAGCAGGACTCCGGCGAGGATCACGCTGCCTGCCGTCGGCGCCTCGGTATGGGCGTCCGGCAGCCAGGTATGGAAGGGGAAGCTGGGCACCTTGAAGGCAAACCCGAGGAAGAAACCCCAGAAGGCCAGACTGCCCAGCAGAAGACGGTTGTGGTCGTCCAGTTGCATGAACGGCTGGGCCTCGGCCGCCATCAGGATGTCGAAGGTGCCGGTCGCAAGATAGGTCAGCAGGATCGCCAGCAGCATGGCCACCGACCCGACCAGGGTGTAGATGAAGAACTTGATGGACGCATAGCTGCGGTTCTGGCCGCCCCAAATCCCGATCAGGAGGTACATCGGAACCAGGGACACCTCCCAGAAGAGGTAGAACAGCACATAGTCCAGTGCCATGAACACGCCCAGCATGCTCAGTTCCAGCAGGTGGAACATCACGAAGTACTCCCGCACCCGGGTGCGGATGGTGCGGGCGCTGTAGTACAGGCTGAGCGTGGACAGCAGGGTCGTGAGGAAAATCAGGGGCAGGCTGAGGCCGTCGACCGCAATCCGAAAGTTGGAATTCAGCATCGGGATCCACGGTGCGGAGATCTCGCCGTACAGTTCGCCGGCGTCCCGGTCGTACGTCAGCATCAGCCATGCACTCAGGACCAGCGGCACGAGGCTGAACAGGATTGACGACCAGCGGATGGCCCGGTCCGTCCGGCTGAACACCAGTACCCAGATGCCGGCCACCAGCGGCATGAAGAGGGTTGCAAACAATGCCATCTGGCTCGCATTGGCCATTGGCCCGACCTCCTAACTCTCCGAAAAACCTGGAACCGTTGCAACTACACCAGCGTGAGCACGATGGGCATGCCCACGAGCACGACCCAAATGCCGAGCACCATCATGGCGATGACCAAATAGGCCTGAACCTTGCCGTCCTGGAGATGCGTCAGCACCCCGCCGCACCAGCGCATGAAATTGGCCGTCAAATTGACCAGGCCGTCCACCAGCAGATGATCGGCCGCCGCCGCCAGGGCTGACAGCCACACTCCGGCCTTGCCCACCAGGTTCACCAACGGGTCGATGATCCAGCGGGCGTCGATGGAGGCACAGAAGGACGACACGAAGTTGCTGAGCCGGACCACCGTGGCGTCATAGAGCTCGTCCACAAAGTACTTGCGATGGAAGATCTGCCAGATCGGTCCCATCGCCCTGTACATTGGATCGGTTTCGCCCGGCGGCAGACCCTTGCCGTACACAAGCCAGCCCAGGCCGAGACCGCCCAGTGCCACGGCCACGGACACCAGCAGGGGAACGAAGTTGAACTCCGGATGGAGCACATAGATGTGGATCACTTCCATGAAGGGTTCCAGGAAGTGCCCCAGCCAGTTGTTGCCGATACCGCCCAGGACAGGGAAGGCGGACGGAATGCCAATCCAGCCGAGCGTAATCGCAAAGAACGAGATCAGGATCAGCGGCAACGTCATGCTGCGCGTGCTTTCAGACGCGTGGTCCGCGGCTTCCGTGCGACCCCGGTTGAAAAAGGTCAGGGCCATCTGCCGCATCGTGTAGAAGGCCGTGCAGAAGGCGGCGATCGCCAGGGCCAGGAAGACCAGGCTGTTCTCCTCAAAGGCCACCGCCAGGATCTCGTCCTTGGACCAGAACCCGGCCGTGATGATTGGGAAGCCGGACAGGGCCAGGCCGCCAATGATGAAGGTCCAACCGGTGACCGGCATCTTGCGCAGCAGACCGCCCATGTTGCGCATGTCCTGCGGATCGTTTGGATCCAAGCTGCCGTCCGGCCGCTGAATCAATCCCGATGCGTGTTCATCCGCCTCGGAGTCATGACCATGGGCGTGGGCATGCTCGTGACCATGCTCCATGCCGTGAATGACGCTGCCGGAACCGAGGAACAGCAAGGCCTTGAAGAAGGCATGGGTCAGCAGGTGGAACAGGGCCGCCACGTAGGCACCGATGCCCAGGGCCGCCACCATGTAGCCCAACTGAGAAATGGTGGAGTAGGCCAGAACCCGCTTCACGTCCCACTGCGCCATCGCAATCGTCGCCGCAAAGAGAGCCGTGAAAGCCCCGATCCCGGCCACCAGGTACGTCGTCGTCGAGGTCAGGTGCAGGGCCCGGTCGAACAGCGGATACATGCGGATCAGCAGGAACACGCCGGCCGAGACCATGGTGGCCGCGTGGATCATGGCGGACACGGGGGTCGGACCTTCCATGGCGTCCGGCAGCCAGACATGCAGGGGGAACTGGGCGCTCTTGCCAACGGTTCCGCACAGAATCAGGAAGGTGATGATGGACACCCAGGTCACCTCTCGAAAACCCAGGTTGGCGTAGGTGCGACCCAACTCGTAGAGGTTGTCCTCACTGAACAGGTCCGCAAAGCTTAGGCTGCTCGGCTCGCTAACGATGTAGAGCACCATCATGCCGATGAACAGCAGGGCGTCGCCGATGCGGGTGGTGACGAAGGCCTTGAAGGCCGCTTTCTTGGCACTCTCCTTTTCGAACCAAAAGCCAATCAGCAGATAGCTGCACAGGCCCATGATTTCCCAGAAGACGAAGAAAGTGATCAGATTGTTGGAAACCACCAGTCCCAGCATGCCCACGGCGAAGAGCGAGATATAGGCCATGAAGCGGCTGTAGCGGGGATCCTTGCCTTCCGCATGGGCCTCGGGGAAGTCCGCGGCCTTCAGGTGGTGCGGGAAGGTCATGTAGCCCCGGGCGTAGATGAAGATCATGACCAGCAGGAACGGCACCATGAACAGCATCAGCGCGTTCGCGGGATCCAGCGCGTACCCGACATCGATGTCGGTCCGGCCAGTCGGAATACTGAACAGTGTGGCGTTGACCGGATGGTGCGCCAATTCGTGATCGACAAAGGCCGAGAAGGCCACGGCCCAGCCGATGACCAGACTGACCGCAACGCCGGCAATCGCGATCACCGAACTGAGGGACTTGTTGTGATTCGTGACGAGAATGATCAAGGCGCAGGCCACGGCCGGAGGCAGGGGCACGAGCCAGGTCAGGTCAAAGATCGGGTTCATGGGCTGGTGTTGCCGGACGGGTTGATCAGCGACGCGGCAATGCGGTGGGGACGGAATCCAAGGCCGGGAGACGACGCCGGAACACTGTGGCCAACACGTAGGTGCAGACCAGGCCCGCCGCGGCGGCGGCAATCAGCCAGAGATCGGCCGTGACCCCGAGCAGGTGGGCGATCGACGCAGACAGGGTGCCTCCCGCCAGTCCGGCCAGAATCAGGTTGCGCTGACGGGTCTTGCGGGTCTTCACTTCGGCCAGCAGCCGAGCCACATCCCGATAGCCGGAATTGTGCCGATACAGTTCCTTGAGCGCGTAGACGGCTCCGCTGAAATTGCCGGCCTGCATCTTCTCCACGGCCAATTCGTAGAGAAACTCGCATTGCTCCTCCAGTGTGCCCTGGAGTTCCTGGCGCGCCATGGGAACTGTGAATTAACCCTGCAGCAGGTCTATTTCGTCGAGATAGACGGTCTTGCGCGACCGATAGATGGCGATCACAAGCGCCAGGCCGACTGCCACTTCGGCTGCGGCCACGGCGATTACGAAGATGGCAAAGGTCTGGCCGGCCAAGTCGTCCCGGTTGGGGCCGTAGCGCCAGAACGCCACCAAGTTGATGTTGACCGCGTTGAGCATCAACTCCACCGCCATGAGCATGGCGATGGCGTTGCGCCGGGCCAGGGCACCGTAGAGACCACAGCTGAAGATGAACGCCGCCAACGTGAGATAAGCCTGCAATGGAACCACGTCTCAGCCTCCCTTACTCGTCGTCCCGGGCCAGCATCACGGCGCCGACCAGCGCAATCAGCAGCAGCAGGCCGATCAACTCGAGTGGTAGAGCATACGTGGTAACAAATTCCCAGCCCAGGTCCACGATCATGGACTTGCCGTCGCCGCTCAGCGTCAGGTCCTCGGCCACGGCCCAGGGCACGCGGTCCACCACGCCGGCCACCAGCAGGAACACCAGCAGCGCCATCGCCATAACGGCGAACATGTGCCGGTTGTTGGGGGAGGTGACGCCGAACATGATGCCCCGGGTGAGCATGATGGCAAAGGTAATCAGTGTGGCAATGGCCCCCACATAGACCAACACCTGGGTGATGGCCAGGAACTCCGCCTCGAGCAGGACATAGACACCGGCCACGCCGAACAGCGCACCCACCAGGCACAGGGCCGAATAGAAGAGGTTGCGGTTCGTCACCACCAGCAGGGACGCCACGCCCGTCGCCACGGCCACCATAATGAAGACGGCCTGGTGGGGTGTGGGAATCGGGATTTCGACAGGAAGTTCGGGCATGGTCCGGGTCGGGGCGAAAGCTGGCTTGGCCCTATTCGGCAACGGGCTGCATGGTGCCGATGAGCGAATCCGGGGTGAAGGCCCGTTTGGTGCGGAAGCCTTCCTGCCGAATGGCGCGTCCGACGGCATAGAGACCGATGCCCATCACAAGCAGGTTGCCAACCAGAACCAGGACGGCGATCACCGGGGTGGGCAAATCCAGGACCTGCACGACCATCTGCCACGAGATGAGACCAACGGTCAGGGGCACCAGGATTTTCCAGCAAAAGGACATCATCTGATCCACCCGCAGGCGGGGGAACGTGCCCCGCACCCAGATCATCAACAGGTAGATGGCGAAGGTCTTGAGCATCATGTAGCCAGCCGCCAGGAAACCGCCGATGCCGGGCAGGTCCACGCCCGGACCCTGCCAGCCGCCCAGAAACATGGCGGCACCCACCCAGGCAAACACGAACCCACCCAGGAACTGCGCCAGGAAGAACATGGCGAAGCGCATGCCGGAGTACTCAATGTGGAAGCCGGCGATCAGTTCCGACTCCGCCTCCAGCAGGTCAAAGGGGGTCTGCTCCGATTCCGCCAGGGCACACACGAAGAAGATCAGGGCGGCGCCCGGCATCAGGAAGACGTACCAGCCCAAGCCCAGAAAGTTGCCCTGCTGTTCCGCCAGCTCGCCGAAGCGCATGGTGCCCGCATACAGGACCACGGCCAGCATGCTCAGCACGAGCGGGATTTCGTACGAAAGGAGTTGTGCCACGACCCGGAAACCTGACAGGAGGGCGTACTTGTTGTTGCTGCCCCAGCCAGCCATCAAGGCAGCCATGATGCCGATCGAGCCGAGGGCCACGATGTACAGAACGCCGACGTTGATGTCGACACCAATCAGGCCCCGCGTCACAGGCACCACGGCGAAGAGCAACAAAACACCGAAGACACTCAGGATGGGCGCCAGGTTGTAGGCCATGAAGTCCGCCCGAGAGGGGTTGATGCCCTCCTTGCTGAGGAGTTTCACGATGTCGGCGATCGTCTGCAGCAAGCCAAACCGTCCAACGCGGTTGGGGCCGATTCGGTCCTGGATGCGGCTGATGACCTTGCGCAGGAGCCAGACCAGAATCAAGGCGATCAACGGGGCCACCAACCCGATGGCCGTCACACCGACCAACAAGGCAATGGCAGTTGCGATCCACTCCGGGACTCCGGCCCCCACAAGGGCCGCCATGAGGACCTGATACCACTCAGCCACGGGGCAAGCTTCCTAGGAGGACAACGCCTACTGCCACTCGAGGCCACCCTTGCGCCAGTCATAGACCAGACCGACGATTAGGAGGGCCATGAAAAGGAGTGTCACAAGAACCGCGGCCATGCCGAATTCGGGCCGGCCATAGGCCATTGCAATCGGGTAGAGGAACACGACTTCCAGGTCGAACACGAGGAAGACGAGACCAATCAGGTAGAACTGGGCCCGGAACTGAATCCAAGTGTCCCCGATCGTGTTCAGGCCACTCTCGTAGATGTCGTTCTTCACCGGATCCGGCTTACGCGGCCCCAGGATGGCGCCGGCCACGATGGACACAAGGGGAAGAACCAGGGCGAAGCCGCTCAGAATGAAGATGAATGCGTACTTGAGCAGCATGGAGCGGACGGTCGGGAGGGGAGGACTTTGCGCTTCCGAGCAATCGTGTCAGGAGGGTCTGTCAACCGTCGAACCGAAGGGCCGGATGGACCGATGGCCGCGCGCAGCCCGTGCGAACGCGAATGGTAGCACAGCGATCCGCGAGCGCCCATAACCCGGCGAGGCCGATATACAACTCGGTGAAACGGCGCCTCCCGGACGCGAACGCCGCATATTGGCAGGGCGCGGACGGATCAGGTAGGATTCGACGCGTGCGAACGTCAACCATCCAAGTCGGTCTTGCGGATGTCCGCATTCCGGGTTCGGCATGGTCCCGGACGCCCGGCCGTGGCCTGCAGTACTGCCCATGAACGAAGTCGCAAATACCCCCCAGGATTTCCTCCCGCTGCTGGTCATCGTTGTGGTGGCGCTGGCAGTGGCCGGCGTTGTCATCGTCCTGTCGGTGATCCTGGGACCCCGCCGGGAACTTGAGGCGAAGTCGGAAGCCTACGAGTCCGGCATGCGGCCATTCGCCGACACCCGGCGCCGATTCCCGGTGCAGTACTACCTGATTGCCGTCCTGTTCATCATTTTCGACATTGAAGTGGTCTTTCTCTATCCTTGGGCCACAACCCTGCACAACGATGCCCTCAAGAAGGTATCGTTGGCGGCCATGGGAGTGTTTATGGCCGTGGTGGTGATTGGTTTCGTATATGAGTGGCGCAAGGGCGCCCTCGACTGGGACTAGACGGCACGGGCTGCAGGTACGCCAGCGGGAGTCGGACCACCCATGGGTCTTGAATCAAACCTCAAGGAAGGCAGTCTGGTTACGGCAAGGCTGGAAGATCTCGTTAACTGGGCGCGTCGCAACAGCACCTGGCCCCTTCTGTTCGGTCTGGCCTGTTGCGCCATGGAGATGATCGCCGCCGGCACCGCCCGGCACGACATCGCCCGCTACGGCTCCGAACTGTTTCGGGCCACGCCCCGCCAGGCCGACCTGATCATCGTGTCCGGCCGGGTCAGCAACAAGATGGCTCCCGTCATCCGACGGCTGCACGACCAGATGCTCGAACCCAAGTGGGTGATCGCCATGGGCATCTGCGCCAGCGCCGGCGGCCCGTTCAACAACTACGCCATCGTGCAGGGCGTTGACAAGATCATTCCGGTCGACGTCTATGTGCCTGGCTGCCCGCCCCGGCCCGAGGCCCTGCTCTACGGCATGGAGCTTCTGCGCCAAAAGCAGTCGGGCGAGCACTTCTCCAAGTACGTCTTTACCCCTGAACAGCCCGGGGCGCCAGCCGAAGCCGAACAGGCCATGGCAGGCCTGGTCCCGCGTATCGGCTGAGGCGAATCCCCCAAACCTCGATTTTGCGATCGACGGGATCCTGCGCTGCCAAGCGGCTGCTCCACCACCGCCTGATCATGCCCCTGCTCAACGTATCGCCGGTCGATCGGCTGTACGAAACCCTGCCCAACCTCGACGACATCAATATTCCGGCCCGCGCCCCGCAGCCGGACGGCGCGACCGAGGATACGCAGACCATCGCGGCGGCCTTCGGCGATCGCATCCTGGCCGCGGGCCTGCAACGCGATTTGCCGTTCGTGCACGTGGCGCCTGCGGACCTGCGGGACCTGGTGACCTGGCTGCGCGACGGCGAACTGGCCTACACCACCCTGATCGACATCACATCGGTGGATCTGTCCGAACTGCCGGACCCGGATCCCGACGTCCGCTTCCAGACGATCTATCTCCTTAGGTCCCTTGCCCGGCACAAGGCACTCTTCATCGTGTGTCCCCTTCCGGGCGGCGAGGATGCGGAGGCCCCCAGCCTCGCCAGGCAGTTTCCCGGGGCCATTTGGCCCGAACGCGAAGTAATGGACCTGATGGGAATCCGCTTTGCGGACCACCCGGACCCGCGCCGCATCCTGATGCCCACCGCCTGGCCCAACCACCCGCTGCGCAAGGACGTGCCGCTGGGCGGTGAGGACGTGCCGTTCTCGCTCACTTGGGACCATCCCGAGTTCGATGCGCTGGGGGATCAGATCCTGGATCCCGAAAGCCTGCCCCCGGACCTGCCACCCGGCATGAACCGGCAAAACATGATTCTGAACATGGGCCCCCACCACCCGAGCACGCACGGCGTACTGCGGCTGGTGGTGGAACTGGACGGGGAACGCGTCGTCAATGTGGACCCGGACCTCGGCTACCTGCACTCGGGATTCGAGAAGACCGGGGAGCACCGCCGGTACAAGGACTTCGTCTATTACACCGACCGGATGGACTACCTGTCGGCCATGAACAACAATCTCGGCTACGTGCTGGCGGTTGAGGGCATGCTCGACCTCGAGATCCCGGCGCGGGCCCAGGCCATTCGGGTGATCATGAGTGAGATGCAGCGGATCGCATCCCACCTGTTCTGGCTCTCGACCCACGTACTCGACATTTCCGGCAACGGCATGTCGCTCCTGATGTATGCCACCCGCGAACGCGAGCGCATCCTCGATCTGTTCGAGATGGTCTGCGGCGCCCGCCTGACCACCAGCTACATCCGCATCGGCGGCGTCTGGAAGGACCTGCCGGAGGCGTTCCTGGGTGCGCTGTCCGAATTCTGCGATCTGTTCCCGGGCCGCATCGACGAATACCGCGACCTGGTCAAGGACAGCCCCATTTGGCGCACGCGCCTGGAGGGCATCGGCATGGTCAGCCGGGAGGATGCCCTAGCCATGGGCCTGACCGGTCCCATGCTGCGGGGCAGCGGCGTGGACTGGGATCTGCGCCGGGACCAGCCGTACAGCGGCTACGAGCAGTACGAGTTCGACGTGCCGACCAGCAATCGCGGCGACGGCTTCGGCCGCTACGAGATTCGCATGGAGGAGATGCGCCAGAGCATCCGCATTATCCGCCAGGCGCTGGACCGCCTGCCCGACGGCCCCTACCGTTCGGACGACCGCAAGGTGAACCCGCCGCCGCGCACCGAGCTCGACGTGAGCATGGAGTCCCTAATCCACCATTTCAAACTGTTCACCGAGGGATTCAAGGTTCCACCCGGCATGTACTACCATGGCATCGAGGCCAGCAAGGGCGAACTGGGGTTCTTCATCTACAGTGACGGATCGGGCAAGCCCTATCGCCTCCACGTGCGGGGCCCAAGCTTCAACAACCTGTACGCCATCAGCGGCATGAGCAGGGGCCTGATGCTTTCCGACATCATCACAAACATCGGCTCCATCGACATCGTGCTGGGCGAAGTCGACCGCTGACCCCGGATCGGGACACCATGGACCAGCCAATCCTCTCCGACGAACTGCGCGCCGAAATCCAGGAACTGATTGGCCGCTATCCCGAAGGACGCGGGCGTTCGGCGATCCTGCCGGCCCTGTACGCCATCCAGCGGGAACACGGCCACGCGTCCGTCGAGGCGCAAAACGAACTGGCCGCCATCCTGGGCCTGGAGCCGTCCGAGGTTGGGGCCGTCGTCTCCTTCTACCACATGATCCACCAGGAGCCGAAGGGCGACTACCTGCTCCAGGTGTGCACCAACGTGCCCTGCATGCTGCGCGGTTCATCGGCCTGCATGCACCACCTCGAGGAGACGCTCGGGGTCGGCCACGGCGAAACCACCGACGACGGCGTCTTCACGCTGGAGCACATGGAGTGCCTGGGCAGTTGCGCCACCGCGCCGATGGTGGCAGCCACCCGCAAGGAATCCGGGGAAATCCGGTATTTCGAGGAACTCGAAACCCCGGAGGAAATCGACGCGGTCCTCGGCATGCTGCGCAAGGACGAGGGTTTCGACACGCTCGAGCGTTGGACGCCCGGCCGGGATGCGGAACGCACCGGGCGCGGGGCCGGCCCCTACACCGTGGCTGGCATGGAGAACCCCTACCTAACCCGGCGGGTCGGCCGGCCCGCTTCCCATACCATCGAGGAATACGAAGCGGACGATGTGGAGGCCGGTTACGCAACAGTCCGGCGCATCATCGCGTCCGGTTCGCCCACCCCCGACGAACTGGTCGAGCAAGTCAAGGCCAGCGGCCTCAAGGGCCGCGGCGGTGCCGGCTTCCCAACAGGGGTCAAGTGGGGCTTCCTGGCCCCCAACGCCTTCCCCCGCTACCTGGTGGTCAACGCGGACGAGTCCGAGCCCGGAACCTTCAAGGACCGGTGCATCATGGAGTACGACCCGCACCAGTTGATCGAGTCGATCATCATCACCGCGTACGCCGTGCAGGCTGAGCGCGCCTACATCTATATCCGGGGCGAGTACTACTTCGCGTGGCAGCGGCTGGAGGCGGCGATTGCCGAGGCCAAGGCCAAGGGCTATCTCGGCGAAGGCATGTTCGGCACGGACTTCGGCCTCGACATCGTGGTCCACCGCGGTGCCGGAGCCTACATCTGCGGCGAGGAGTCCGCGCTGCTGAGCAGCCTGGAAGGCTACCGCGGCTTCCCCCGCTCGCGCCCGCCCTTCCCCGCCGTGGCCGGGCTCTACGCCAAGCCGACCATCATCAACAACGTCGAATCGGTCTGCAACGTACTGCACATCGCCCGCATGGGGTCGGATGAATACCGCACCATGGGCACCGAGGCCAGCCCGGGCATGCGGATTTTCTGCCTGAGCGGCAACGTGAAACGACCCGGCCTCTACGAACTGCCGCAGGGAACCCCCCTCAGCACGCTCATCCACGAACACGGCGGTGGACCGGAGAAGGACGACAAGGACATCCGCGCCGTGATTCCGGGCGGCCTGTCGATGCAGCTGTTCTCGCCGGACCAGTTGGACACCGGCCTGGACCAGGAGAGCATCGCCGCTGCCGGGTCCAACCTGGGATCCGCCGGCATCATCGTGATGGACGAGGA
>JAAXGZ010000083.1 GCA_012271135.1 Caldilineales bacterium
ACCTCCAGCTTGCGCTCCCGGGTGACGGCCTGCGCCTGTTCCTTGTCGTCGTCGATGCAGCCGACCACCAGCGCCGCACCGTAGCGACGGGCAAGGGGCACGACGGCCTGGAAGCGCTCCTCCCCGTCCTCTAGGTTTACCGAGTTGATGATCGCCTTGCCCTGCAGCCGCTTCAGCGACAGCTCAATCACCGCCGGGTCCGTTGAGTCGATCATAATCGGCGTCTTGACCTTCCTGGTGACCAGGTCAAGAAACTCCGAGACATCCGCTGCCTCGTCGCGGTCAGGGTCCTGCAGGCAGACGTCGAGAATGTGGGCGCCGCTGCGGGCCTGCCTGCGGCCGATTTCGGCAGCCTCCTCGAACTTGCCCTCGTTGATCAGACGGCGAAAGCGGCGGCTGCCCAGCACGTTGGTTCGTTCGCCCACCACGGCGGGGCGGACCTGGTCGTCCACCAGCAGGGCGTCGATGCCGGAAACGCGGGTCTCGCGGGATTCGACGGGCTGGCGCGGCGGTTTGCCTTCCGCTACTTCGCCCAGCAGGTGTATGTGGCCGTTGACAGTGCCGCAGCAACCGCCAACCAGGTTCACCCAGCCGGAGTCCACGAAGCGGCCCAAGGTCTCGGCCATGGCCTCCGGGCTCTCGTTGTACTTGCCGTCCTCGTCGGGCATGCCGGCGTTGGGCACACAGGCCACCGGGAACCTGGAAATGGAAGCCAGCGTGCGGATGTGGTCGGTCATGAAGGCAGGCCCGGTGGCGCAGTTGATGCCGATCCACAGCAGGTCGCGGTGGGCCAGCGAGACGTAGAGCGCCTCAACGTCCTGCCCCGCCAGCAGCGTGCCCATGGGCTCGACGGTGCCTTGGACCGCCACCGGGACATCCCGGCCCAGCTCGGCAAAGGCGCGGTCTATGCCCTCCAGGCCCGCCTTGATGTTCAGTGTGTCCTGCCCCGTCTCCAGCAGCAGGACGTCCACGCCACCCTCGACCAGGCCGTAGGCCTGGACCTGGTAGCTGTCCACCAACTCGTCGAAGGTGACGCCGCCGGTTACCGATATGGTCTTGGTGGTCGGGCCCATGGAGCCGGCGACGAACCGCGGCTTGTCGGGGGTGGCAGCGGCGTCGGCTACTCGGCGAGCCAGGTCCGCAGCGACCCGGTTCAGGCGGCGGGCCTCGTGGGCCAGGCCGTACTCGGCGAGCACAACCGGGGTGGAGCCAAAGGTGTTTGTCTCGATGATGTCAGCGCCGGCGTCCAGGTGGCCCTGGTGTATGGCCTCTATGACCTCCGGGCGGGTGAGGACCAGGTGTTCGTTACATCCTTCGTACTCGAGGCCGCCAAAATCATCGGGGCCGAGATCGAAGGACTGGATTGCCGTGCCCATGGCGCCGTCGATTACGAGGATGCGCTCCCGGAGCGCGGATTTCAGGGCTGCTATACGTTCGTGTGAGTCCATAAAGTAGTCAACCGCATCATTCAGTGGTTTCCAAAGTGAGCCGGGGGCGTTCTCGCATCCGGTCCAGCGCCTCAAGTTTCCGGGCCAGACTCATCCGCTTCCGACGACGGTGCCATTTCTTCTTCTCGCGGAACAGCGAGTCCACGTATGGCCCGGAGTCGGGAAGTGAGTGTCTTTTGCTGGTCATCGAACTTTTCCAAGAGGTTCTCAAGATAGCCTTCGTCTAAATCGTCCAAAAGGTAGCTTATGCGTAGACGATCCCTCTGCCGGTTGGCAATGAGGAACAATAGAACAAGGTGCTCAGCAGTTGCGACCTTGGTACGCACATTGTCGATGCGAACCCTCTGCGCCTGTTCCACGACGTCCCGGTAAAGGGGCATCACCGTCGTCGGGAACAACTGCACCGGGACACCTCCCACGATCTGGTGCATTCCGTCCTGTTCCTCAGGCGCTCCGGCAATTACGCCATGAGCCTCAAAGTATTCCTCGTTCGTATCCGCCAAGATGACAACGTCAATGTCCTCGGTGAAGATCGGCTCCATGTATGCCGTGGCGGCCACAGCCCCGATTATCGCGTAATCACGTATGATTCGGCGGCGCTTGAAACCGTTTAGAGCCGACACTGCATCAATGAAGGCCATCCCTGACTGCCTACAACCCGAACCAGGAGTTGATAGCGGGCCTGTTGAGTTCCAACCACCGGATGTTCAGGCGCATCCGCTCCAACGCTTGCCGTATGGTGCGCTCAGCCGCAGGAGCGGGGTTGTCGGTGAAGAATTGCTCCACGTCCGCCCGCTGTTCGTTGGTGGTAAAGCTGTTGACGATGGAGACCAGCCGCATCAGGCCGAAGCCGCCGCCCCCGTAACGCCGGTCGAACTCAACCCAATTGTTCTTTACGAACTGCCAGGCCGGCAGCCGTCCTTTGGGGTTCGTCGCCACTCCGGCAACCACCGTGATGGTGTCCTGCGACCGAACCCTGTTGGACAGGGAGCTCTCCAAGGTGTCGTTCAGCAAGTCAACGTCCTGGAAGCGGGACATCGCAAGCAGCAATCGGATCTTCTCCTCCTGCATGCTGGTGCGTTCCTCCAGGTCCCAGAGCTGGTCATAGGTGGTCCGGTCGCCGCCCTGGGCAGCCAGGCTGAAGACGATGCCGCGGAGGTCCGGATGCACCGTCTCAGGATTCTCAAGGTACTGGCGGAACAGATCGCCCGCGTGCGCCAGCGTCTCTTCGTCGTTGTAGCTGCCGGCCTGGCCGAGGACGGTGGACCGCAGCAGGGAGTCCAAGTGCCCCTCGCCGTCGCGGGGCGTCCAGCCAACACGCATTGCCGCCGGTCCAAACAGCTCGCGTCCGAACCGCTGGTAGGCCGTATGCACCGGCTCGCCAGCGATCAGTTGCTCGATGTCGCGCAGATTGGACGCCAGGTCGCTCCAGACCGACGCGTCAGTTTCGCCAACGTAAGAACCAGCCAGTTCCAGGAACTGGGTGATGGGCAGCAGGCCCGCCCGAGACAGGGCGTAAGCGTCGTTCTGGACGCCGAGGCGGTCGGTGGCGGGAAGGTGCCCGGCACTGATGGCGGGAGCCAGCCGCTCCCAGTCATCGCTGCTGTAGTTGACCCGGTAAAACCCGGTCTGACCGGAGTTCACCTTGAACCAATCTTGGGGAGGTGCCGTCGACGGGAGGGCGATTGCGTTTTCCTTGCCGCCCATCACGGCGGACACCTGGGCGGCGCCGCCAGCGCTGATGCTAACGGGAACCTGCCAGACCTCCGGGTTGGGCTCTTCGTCTCCCAAGAGGCGGTCATATACGAAACGCTCCTGGGACAGGGACACCTGCACGTCGTTGGGGTTGCGCGCCGCCTCGACCCGGAGCACAGGGTAGCCCGTCTGCTTGACCCACGAGTCCATGATGCTGGTGACGGGCAAGCCGGACTCCTCTTCTAGGGCCGCCCATAAGTCCTGGGTGCGGGCGTTGCTGTATTCGTTGGCCTTGAGATAGCGAAACAGGCCCTTTTGGAACACGTCAGGACTCAGGAAGTTCTCCAGCATTCGGAGTACCGAAGCGCCCTTGCTGTAACTTATGGCGTCGAAGAGCTGGCTGACCTCGGCTGGGTTCTTGACCTCCTGCTCGATGGGGTGCGAGTTCTTCAGGCCGTCCAGGCTGAGGGCCCGGTTGGTGTCCATGTTGACGAACTGCGTCCACATTTCCCAGTCGGGAAACAGCCAGTCCACCGACTTGGTGCCCATCCACGAGGCGAAGCTTTCGTTCAACCACAAGTCGTCCCACCATTCCATGGTTACCAGGTCGCCGAACCACATATGCGCCATCTCGTGGGCCACCACCTCCGCCACCCGCTGGCGAGTGCCGGCGGAGGAATTCTCCGGGTCAACCAGCAGCGCAGTTTCGCGGTAGGTGATGCAGCCCCAGTTCTCCATGGCCCCGGCGGCGAAATCTGGGATGGCGATGTGGTCGAGCTTGGGCAACGGGTAGGGAATCCCGAAGTAATCGTTGAAGTAACCCAGCAGATTGACCGAGGTGTCCAGCGCGAACCCGGCCTGGTTCTCCTTGCCCCTGGTGGTCCAGACCCCGATCCTGGTGCCGTCAGCAGCGTCTGCCTCCACCGAAACGAGGTCGCCGACCACGAATGCCAGCAGGTAGGTGGACATGACCGGGGTTTCCCCGAATCGCACCGACCGGAGTCCGGGGCCCGGGGTGATCTCTTCCACGATGGGGGTGTTGGAGACCGCCTGCAGGCTGTCATCGAACACCAGTGTGACGTCGAAAATGGCCTTCCTGGCCGGCTCGTCCCAGCAGGGAAAGGCGCGGCGGGCGTCGGTGGCCTCGAACTGGGTGGTGGCCAAGTGGCGGTTGTTTCCTTCCGCGTCCTGGTATCCCGAGCGGTAAAATCCCACCAACCGGTCATTCAGGACGCCTGTGAACTGCATCAGCAACTGGGCCGGGCCCGGAGGCAGCGTTCTTCCGAAGTCCAGCACGGCGGTTTCCGTGTCCTCCACCAGCGCAACGGATGTCGCCGGGATGGATTGGCCGTTGCGCCGCAAGGTCACATCACTGACTTCCAATTCGGCGGCGTTCAGCGATATTCGGGCGGTCGGCGCAACGATCTCGATGTCGATTGTCTGTTCGCCCTTGAATGTGAACGTGTCAAGATCAGGCTGCAGCGCCATCCGGTATTTGACGGGTTGAACATTGGCGGGCAGCACTGTGGCGTCGGCAGAAGGCATCGGGCAGTCCTTTAACGGCGATTGGCGGAGCGGCGTTCTGACGCGATTTTACCACGAATCGCCGGAGGAACTGGCCGCTCTCTTGCCAAAAGCCCTGACTGCTGCGGCGATGGACAAGCTCAAGTGGACAGGGCAATCGCGTTTAACTCTCTTTGCGCCCAGCTACCAGCCACTGCCGGAAAGCACCCGTCACTCCCGCGCAGGCGGGAATCTAAACCCCTGTATACCCTTGCAATCTACAACCCGCGAGGAACCTGCGGGTTTCCGGAATGAAAACACCCTGAGTCTGC
>JAAXGZ010000071.1 GCA_012271135.1 Caldilineales bacterium
GCACCGAGTAGCCGGCTCAGTGCCGGCTGGTGGGCCAAGTTGCCGGCGCCGTATGGCGTCGTGCAACGTTCCCTGCCACCCGAGCCACTGAACAGAGGTTCGGGCCGGGCCAGTTCGGGTGTAAGCGACCTCTTTGGAGGTATTCGCACCCGACGGGATCAGGAACCCAGGTATCCAGTCCGTTTCCTTGTGCAGTTTGTATCCGGATGCTTGCCCTGGCCGCGGCTGGCCACCTTCCGCATGACAGCCAAGACGGTTTGACAGTCGGCCACAGCATCGTGGCTCCTTTCAAGAGGCACCCCTTCTTGCCGGGCGGCGTCTTCCAGTCGTGACTTGCCATTGCGACGGTACCCGCGATACATCTGCATACAGCACCGCCAACGGTATCGCGGTAAGGAGACGCCGTGGCGAGCACCGGTCTGGCGAATCAGACGCTCGTCAAAAGGTGCATTCCAAGCAAGGACGAAGCTGGAATCCTCGAGACACTTCAAAACCCGAGGCGCAGCCTTCATCCAAGATTGGACACCGTTGGATCTCAGGCTTGAGCGCGTCCAACCGTGAACCTTTGTCGAGCCGTATGGGATGTTTCCCTCGGGTAAGAGCAACTCCTCCAACAGAAGGTTGCCTTGAGTATGTGGCGCAGCCACCTGAATCACCTCGGCGTCGCGGCCGAATCCTGTGGTTTCCGTATCAACAATCACCACATCACGTCTGTCCAGCAACTCTTCAAACATCATGTGCTCCGTGTGACACTCGAACTGATCCATGGGACTGGCCGTTCCATTCCTCGTCCCGATGCGGGCCGGAGCAAACCTGCATCCAACGGGCAACGTTGTCGTCACATCCCGGTCAGGCCTGAACTTGGCCTGACCACAGCCTGCGGCGGCACACGCGTACTGTCAATTGCAATGCGGCGGCGCAGTCGTGTTCAAACCACATCCCCATGTTGGCCGCCGCAAATTTCACACTCCGGTTCGCCAGGGATGGATCACGAACCGCTCCGTTCCTGCAGGCATAGCAAAGGGAGGCCAACGCCAAGCGACCCACTGCGGGGGAGGGGACGGCACCAAGTGCATATCGGCAGGGACAATCAATCAAACCAGCCAATCCGAGTGGGCTGCCATAAGTGAGGAACCGGGCTTGCACCCGGTTCCTCCGACCATCAACGACCCCGAAAGGATTCGAACCTTTGACCTTCTAGACCGCAACCAGATGCTCTAATCCACTGAGCTACGGGGCCGCGCCTCGTTGGGCACATATGGGAACCCAAGGTTCCAGGTCTGGCGGGGAGGGAGGGATTTGAACCCTCGAGGGGTTTTATCCCCTACCCACTTAGCAGGCGGGCGCACTCGACCAGACTATGCGACCTCCCCATGTCAATTCCGTTGGCTGCCAGGCGGGAGGAGAGGGATTCGAACCCCCGGCAGCCTCTCGGCTACAGTTGTTTTCAAGACAACCGCCTTAGTCCACTCGGCCATCCTCCCGGGCCGTCGAAGGGGTGCTCGGTCCATGTCTTGGCCCGGTGACCGCCAACGAGCGTCCATTATAGGCGCTGCCCGGTGCAAGTCAACAATGTGAGCGCGATTGGCTTGACCCGATGCGGTGGAGGCGCCGCCGGACCCTATGCAGGCGTGATTTCGGACAAGCCGCCCATGTACGGTCGAATCACCTCGGGCAGTTGTACGGAACCGTCCTCCTGCTGGAAATTTTCCAGAATGCCGATGATGATCCGCGGCAGCGCTAAACCGGATCCGTTCAAGGTATGCACGAACCGGGGACGCGAGTCGGCATCCGGCCGATATCGGATGCGAGCCCGGCGCGCCTGGAAATCCCGAAACCAGGAAACCGAACTGACCTCAAGCCATTCGGCGCAGCCGGCTCCCCAAATCTCCAGGTCGTACTTCTTGGCCGCCACAAAGGACAGGTCACCGGTGGGAATTGCAATGCGGCGGTAGGCCAGATCGAGACGCTCCAACATGGATTCGGCCATGAGGGTCAATTCCTCCAAGGCCTGTGCCCCGTCCTCCGGTGCCACAAACTTGACCATCTCCACTTTCTGGAACTGGTGGACCCGCTGGATGCCTCTCGCATGCTTGCCGGCATGTACCTTCTCGCGCCGGAAGCAGGGGGTGTTTGCCACATGGCTGATCGGCAAGTCGGCCGCGCCGAGGATTTCCTCCCGGTACATGTTGGTAACCGGCACCTCGCCGGTTGGGATCAGCCAGTAGTCCTCCTGATGGTCCCGAAACAGTTCGTCCCCGAACTTGGGAAGGTTGCCGGTACCGACCATGCAGTCGGTCCGGACCATAAAGGGTGGATAGACCTCTTCGAATCCGAACTCGGACACGAGGACATCAAGGCTCCAGGTGATCAGCGCGCGCTGCAACTGCGCTCCCACCCCCCGCAGCATGTACTGTCGGCTGCCGGCCAGCTTGACTCCCCGTTCCAGATCGATGATCCCCAGCCCCGCCCCCAATTCCCAGTGCGGCTTGGGTTCAAAGTCGAACTCAGCCAGTTCGCCATGGGACTTCAGGATCGCAAAGTCCTCTGCGTCCAGGGAAACGGGCACGTCCGGTTCCGGCAGGTTTGGAATCTGGAGCATGGCGTTCTCCAAACTCTTCTCAATCCCCGCCAACTCCCCTTCCAAATCGGAGATGTGGCTGTTGATCACGGCCATCCGCTGGCGCAAGCCCTGGGCCTCATCCTGCCGTTGCGCCTTGAACAGGGCGCCAATGCGCTTGGAACCCTCGTTTCGCTCGCGGCGGTACTCCTCAACCTCTGTCAATATCGACCGGCGACGCATGTCGAGCTCCAAGGCTTCCTCCCAAGGAGCGTTCTCCGCCCCGAGCAAGGCCATACCCGCCGCCAAAGCCTCGCGGTTGTCCCGCATCCACGCAATATCAAGCACGAAAATCCCCCCACCAACACCCGGAGCCGCTGTCAGAACGGCGGATTATATCCGCCTGACGGTGCCGGAACGCGCTTGCCAGGCGCTCGGTCGGTTCGCGCCGCTGGCGGTTTCCAGGCGTTCAGGCAGCTTCTTCGGCCAAGGCTTCGCGCAACTCCTCGTCGCGCACAACAGTCTGCACCGGCATCCGCTGCCAGTAGTACTGTAAATCTGGATCCTGCCAACCTTCGTAGATCTCATCCCAGGCCAATCGTCCAAAATGAGGTTCCAGGCCATCTGACACGATGGGCTTGGACAGTGCCGAATACCGGTAGTCCACCGAAATCCGAATCTGGTCGCCGCTAACATTGGGCAAGGCCTTGTGCACGGTGTGGGAGTGGAAAAGCAGCAGATCCCCGACCTTGTAGTCGATGGTCTGCCAGCCGAAACCGAGCTTGTCCGTGTCGATGCCCATGCCGCCGGCACCTTGGGCGTCGTGCACCCTGTACAGTCCCTGCTTGTGGGAACCGCGCAGCACGGTCAACCCGCCCAGCGGGGCGGGACAGTCCATCAACGGGAACCAACCCGTGAAGGTTTCGGCCACCCCCTGAATCAGGGGGAAGTCCTGATGGGGCGGGGTCGCAAAGTATTCGGCCTTGGGAAAGCTCAGGCGTCCGATGTTGCGCGGGTGCACCAGCACCGGCTCGCCCAACATGCGGGTCAAAGGGTCGACAATCGAGAAATCGTGAGCCAGAGCGTGGAACGCCTCCAGCTTCTGCAACGGGTCGTAGACGGCCCAAAACCGATCCTCCCCTTCGGTGATGGGTGGATCCACCAGGATGTTGCCCTGTTCATCCACCCATTCCTGTTCCATGCACAGGACCCAGATTTGGTCGTACAGGTCCTGGATTGCGTCTGCCGGAACCCGGTTGCGGAAGAACAGGAACCCGTCCTGCTCCATGCGCTCCCGCAACGCGGGACCGTCATGTGCCAATGGCTCCGAATCAAAGAATTCCGTGGTCGTATCCATGTTCAAACTCTCCGCATTGGTTCACCGAAATAGGATTCAGTCGCCGGGTTTCCGGTCTCACACGATTGCCAGCTCGATGTCCAACAGGCGAGCCAGCTTCTGCAGGCGACTGGTCTGATCACCCACCCCAAGCGCCACATGATGGGTAGGGCCTTCGGCTGCCCATCGGGCCATGAATTCGGGAACATCGAGCGCGAAGCGGATGCGTGAATTGGTGTTGCCTACCTGCAGCGTGGGGCCCGGTTCCGACATGCCATGGGCGGCAATCATCTTGAACCGGCCGTCCACCGTCTGACTGACGCACAGGATCGTAACCGGACCCAGCTTGACGTTGAACTGTACCGAGAGCCCGTAGCCGCGCTTGCCGTGGAACAGGCCCAAGCCGCGCAGCGACGGCCTGCCTTCGCTGATTGCAACATGGCCGGGACCGTCGTGTCCCATCAGCAAAATGCGGTCGTTGAGGTCCATGCCGTAGAACTCGGTGAACGATCCTCCAGCCCCCAATCTGTCCATGATCAACATTGCGATGCAGGTCTTCAAATCGCCTTCGCCGGCCGCCGGGATGCCGCGACCGGTGAGCAGCGAGTTGCCGACGATAAGACTGGCACCCAACTCCTCAAAGTTGTTTCCGTCCAAGCCCCGGTAGTAATAGGCCAGCCCGTCGAGCTCGAAGTCCTCGACCAGCATGTCCAGGCCACAGGCCACGCGCGCCGACCAGTTCAGTCCTTCGTCGGTGACCGCCATCGAGATGCGGTCGCGGCCGGGAGGCACGAACTCAAACACGTCGCGGATTTCGGTCTCCTTGGTCGCCACCTGGGAATCGGTGACCGACTCGACCCTCTTGTCGAGATCCTCCATCTCGAGCACTTCGATGTGCAGACCCAGATGGGCATGAGCCATGGTCAGATCGGAGTACATGTCCAGCATGCCGGGGTAGGTATGGCCCAAAAACCCAATCCGACCCCGCGAGAGGCCATTCTTGACCGCGGCGGCCTTGATCCACTCCTCGATCTCGAGGAAGGCGTCCGTGTGATAGCGATCCACGTCCCCGCCGACTGGCACCAGCAGGCCGGTCACCACATTGAATTGGACACCACTACGCGCAAACGCATTTGAAATCTCGGGGACACTGACGACCGATCCGTTGGCCAACCACTCCCCGGTGTCCGTCCGCTCCATGTCCATGGCGGGAACCGGTTGCAGGTTGAGGATGAGTACGGGGGCCCGGTGCCGCTGGACCGCAGGCAAAACCTGGGACGACGTGGCATAGGTCCCCACGTAGCAGAGAATCAGATCCACGGCTGCAGTGGCGAATTGATCCCCTGCCGCCTGCGCGCCGGGGGCATCATCGACAAGGCCGGCGGACACCACCTCCACGCCCATCGCCGCGACCCGGTCTTCGACCAACTTCTGGTACGCCTCCAAACGAGGTTTCATTCCTGGGAACTGCGGCCAGTAGGCCGCCAAGCCTATGCCGAAAACCCCGACCCGGGCTGGTTGCATCGTCCGCTCAGGCATCAAACCATCCCCCTGCCTGTCCCTGGTGTCAATCCAGGTGGAAGACTTCCTCCAGCTCGACCATCATCTTGTCGGCGTGTTCACCGGCCCCCTCGAAGAACGGTGCCATCAAGTCCTGCCACCTGGTGTTGATCTCTTCCTTGTCCATGCCCGCCAGGGCAGTGTCAAGATCATGTGGCGTCTCAAAGTAGCCGAACATTAGGCCGTCTTCACGCATGAACAGGGAGTAGTTGTGCCAGCCGGTGCGACTCAGGGCATCCAGCATCTCGGGCCACACTTTCTCGTGGTGGCGCTTGTACTCCGGGATCATGTCCTCCTTAACCTTGAGCAGGAATCCAACACGGTTCATGGGCTTGTTCCTGGATTGCATGGGACTCGGATCGGACGAGCCAGAACTATCTTACAAAGGCTGCCGGGACCCCTCCGTCCACAGTCAGCGTTCCACCGGTGGTGCGGGAAGCCCTGGGACCGGCCAGGAACGAAATCGCCTCCGCGATGTGGTCGGGTGTGACATTGACTTTCAAAGTGGTCCGCTGACGATAGAACTCTGCGAGTTCATCCTCCTCAATGCCGTAGCTCGATGCCCTGGCTTCCCTCCACCCGGCATCCCAGATTCCGCTGCCCTGAATGACAGCATCGGGCAACACGCAGTTGACACGAATCCCGGCGGCTCCACCCTCTTCGGCCAGGCACCGGGCCATGTGCAGTTCCGCGGCCTTTGCCGCACTGTAGACGGATGCGTTTCTGCCCGCGTACACGGCGTTCTTACTCACCACGTATATCAGACTGCCGCCCATCCCCTGTCCCTTCCAGACGCGAAATGCCGCACGACTGACCTGGAAATAACCCTTGGCCAGAATGTCCATGGTCCGTTGCCATTCGGCATCGGTCGTATCCTCGATGGCGGCGGCGATGGCAACGCCCGCATTGCTCACCAGAATATCAATGCCACCGTACGCCAGAACCACCTCTTCCATGGCCCGGTCCACGGCGTCCGCGTCCGTCACGTCGCACCGGAGCGCAACGGCGCGTCCCGTACCATGCCGCTCCTCAATCGCGACGGCTGTCTCATGAGCTGCGTCTATATTTATGTCAAGGATTGCGACATGGGCGTCATCGGCTGCCAAGCGCAGAGCCGTGGCCCGACCAATCCCGGAGCCACCGCCCGTAACAGCCACCACGCGCCCCGCCAGTTCGCGCGGCGGAGGCTTGAGGGACAGCTTGTACAGTTCCAAAGGCCAATATTCGATGCCGAAGGCTTCCTCCGGAGTCAGGCTGACAAACCTGTCCACCGCCTGGGACCCGTTGATGACATCGATGGCCCGGTAGTACAACTGGTTGCTGATGTCCGCGGCATTGGCGTCCGCTCCGGTGTTGATCATGCCGAGGCCCGGTATCAGGATTACCCGCGGATAGGGATCCGTCATCTCGTCGCCGGATGCGGCATTGGCGGCGAAGTATTCCTCGTAATCGGCAACGAACCGGTCCATGCCATCGCGGAGGCGTTCCAGCAGGACCTCAATGTCCTCGCCTTGGTCTGGATGCCAGTCGACAAACAGGGGCAGCCGCTTGGTGTGAACGAGATGATCGGGACAAGCCGCCCCAATCTGCGTGGCCGCCTCGATGCCCGCCTGGGCCAGAAACGCCAGTACCTCCGGACTGTCGTCCCGCTTGAGGACGGCGGGCCTCCGCGCGGACACCAGACCCCTGACCACCGGCAACACGCGTGCCCAAATCCCGGACGGTAGAACGTCCGGCAGGGAGACACCTGCCGAGATCGTCCGTCGCCTCGTCGCAACGTAGTCTTCCGCTTCGGCAATGATCGACAGTGTGCTCTCGTAACACGAAAGGCTGGATTCCCCCCAAGTGACAAGCCCATGCTTGCCCATCACCACACACTCGGCATGAGGGTGAGCACGCAGGCCTTCGCCAATCCACTTGCTCAGGGTGAATCCGGGCCGGATGTAGTCCACCCAAACCATTCGGTCGCCCCACACCTTCGCGCACTCCGCCTTGCCGTCGGGCAGGCAGGCAAGGCTTATCACCGAATCCGGATGGGTGTGATCCACATGGACTGCCGGTGTGAAGCCATGCAACAACGTCTCGATCGACTGGCGCGGTCGGTCGAGAGCATGTACCGTGTGGGAAAGATACTCGACCATCTCTTCGTCCGACATCTCATCCCTGGCCATCAGAGGAAGAATCTCGGCCTGGCGCAAACCGGCAAACCCCTGCTCCGTGATTGTCAGGACATCGCTGCCCGAGCCCTTGACCCAAAGCACTTCCACATCGCGCCCCAGGTGGTCCTGCTCCGTTAGCTTGACGCTCGTGTTGCCTCCGAAGATGTTGCAGACGGTCCGATCCCGGCCGAGCAGATTGCTTCGGTAAACCAGTCCATCCAGGGCTGGCAACCGAGCAGCTTCGGCGTCGTTCCAAAGGTTGGCAGGCATTGCGGTTCTCACTTGGGTCGATGAATCAGTGCTGGCAGTACTCGATGAACTTCAGAAGCTCAGAATGCGTAGGCAGAGGTCTGAATTGCAACAGAGCCAGAGTAGTTTGACGGTCGCGGCACTGTGCCCGGGTTCAGGGACCGGTGCCGGCCCGGCCGGCATTGGGGAACATGCGACGGCGCAGGGCTGCCAACTGCGGATACATGCTCGGCGGATACAGGTTCACCTCGCCCATCAGGGAAGCCAGGACCTGAACCTCGGCTGCGTGCTCCATGCGCTCCAAGTGAATCAGGGCCTCGTCCAGATGGCGCCCCAGCGTCAAGCTGCCGTGGTTGCGCAGGATCAGGGCATCGTGCTCCGCAACCAGGTCCCGGATAATCCGCACGTCGTCGTCCGATGAGGGAAGACCAAAATCGCTGGTCGGAATGTTTCCGAGTACCACCGCCACTTCAGGAACCATCAGTGGCAGAAGTGGCCTGTCGGCCACGCTAAGTGCAATGCAAAAAGTTGGATGGGCGTGGAGGCATGCCTGACGATCCGGGCGAATGCGAAGTGCGGCAAGGTGCATCGGAGTCTCCGACGAGATACTCAGGGACTCGTCCGTCGGCGAAGACACCACGGTCCCGTCCGGTTGCAATCGAAAGAGATCATCCTCCGACATGCGGCCCTTGCACAGGCCGGTAGGCGAAATAACGATCGTGCCGTCCTCCAGCCGACCGGAGATATTGCCGTTGTTTGCAGTCAGGAACCCCTTCGCATAGCCTATGCGACCCGTTTCCACGATCGCCTGGCGTAGCTGCGACTCCTCAACGTCCGAGCTGTAACGCAGAATGTTCATTGCAGATACCTCTCCAGATGCCGGCTACTGGTAGCCGCCGGAGATTGTGGAAAGCCCGCGCTCTTCACTGATTTGGGCTTCATAGCCGCTGGCGAAGTAGGCACCGATGGGATCCACGGGGACTTCCATCTCCGTGCGGACCTGAGCCAGGAGCGGACGCACATCCGTCCGGCTCACTTCGGTCAACACATGGTGTGCTTCAAGCACCCGTCCTTCCTCCTGAAGTTCCTTCAGGCGTGCCCGGGGCACAAGCTGGGCCTTGGCGTAGGCCTCCTGGCAGTTCAGAACCGACAGAATCATCGGTGCCAGTTTGCCTTCCACATTGTGGGCCTGATCGATCATGTACGCCACGTTCGCAGCCCCGGTCCGAATGTGTTCGACCTCGCTCTGTTCCGCCGCGACCAGTTCGTTGTAGATGAGGAACAGTTCGTAGGGGTTGACGGAACCGACGATCAGATCGTCGTCCGCATACTTGCGGTTGTTGAAGTGGAAGCCGCCCAGCTTGCCTTCGTCGAGCAGGAACGTAACGATTTGCTCGATGTTCACCGCCTGGGCGTGGTGTCCCAAATCCACGAGAACCTGAGCCTGATCACCCAGTTTCAGCGACCAAGCGTAGGCCGTGCCCCAATCCGGTACGTCGGTGCTGTAGAAGGCGGGTTCGAAGAACTTGTACTCGATCAGCATGCGGCTGTCCGCCGGCAAGTGCTTGGACACAACCTCAAGGCCTTGTTCGAACCGCCGCTTGCGCGCCAGCAGCGAGTCCTGCCCCGCATAGTTTGTCCCATCGGCAAACCAGAGGCTGAGAAGATCGCTGCCGGTCTTGTCCATGATTTCGCAGCACTCAAGGATGTGGTCCAAGCCCTGTTCCCTGATGGCCGGATCGGGATTGCCGAACGATCCCAGACGATATTCGTTGTCTTGGAATACGTTGGGGTTGATGGCTCCGATGCGAATGCCCAGCTCGGACGCGTACTGCAACACCGCCGCGTAGTCGTTGTCCTCGGGCACGTCCCACGGGATGTGCAGTGCCACCGAGGGCGCGATTCCGGTCATGCGATGCACCATCGCGGCGTCCTCCAGCTTCTCCCGCGTCGTTTGGGCGGCGCCGGACCACGGGAACGCCTTGAAACGAGTGCCACTGTTGGCGTAGCCCCAGCTTGGGGTTTCGATGTGGTGATTCTTGATATTGTCCTTGACCGCTTCGACATCCAAACCCTGGTTGGTCATGGACTCGGCCAGCAGGTCCCAGGCAGCGGCGTGATCAGACATGGGCAAGTGGTTGTTCCTTGGCATTGGGCGAGTTAAACGTTGGGGCCGACAGGGATTCCGGGAAGCTAAGCGCCGATCGAAACCGGGTGGGCCACAAGTTGTTCAAGTTTTTGGTAGCTTGCGTCCCATTCGGCGCGCTGTCCGGACGCGGTGGCGGGTTCGAAACCCTCCAACAAGACGGATTCCGCAGATACCGTCCCCATTTGACCGAACGAATCCATCTCGCCATTGGCCACGGCTTGAATCAGAATGTTGCCGGTCGCGGTAGCTTCCGCTGGACCGGCAACAACCGGTCGCCCCGTGGCATCGGCGGTGGCCTGATTCAGGGCCGAGTGTTGGGATCCGCCACCCACAACATGGATGGTGCCCAGTTGGCGATCCAGGGCATCCTCCAACCGCGTCAACACCCACCTGTACTTCAAGGCCAGGCTGTCGACGATACAGGACAAAATCGCCTGCTTTGTCTCCGGCACCGGCTGGCCGCTGGCGCGGCAATAGGTCTGGAGGCGGAGTGGCATGTCGCCCGGGGCAAGGAACACTTCGTGGTCCGGGTCCACAATCGACGGGCTGCGCGTGTTCGCCTGGACCATGGCGCCGAGTTCGGCGTAACTGTAGGTTTCCCCGGCGCGCATCCAGGTTCGCCGACACTCCTGAATTAGCCAAAGCCCCATGATGTTTTTGCAGAAGCGGAACGTCCTCTCCACACCGCCTTCGTTGGTGAAGTTACCGGCCAGTGCCTTGGCATGCAGCACCGCGTCCGGAACGGTCACCCCCATGATCGACCAGGTACCCGAACTTATCCAGACAGCGTCGGGGTCCGACGACGGCACCGCGGCAACCGCCGAACCCGTGTCGTGACAGGCGGGAACGGTCACCGGCACGGCCGACAGTCCGACCTCCGCAGCAAGATCCGGCAGGAGTGGCCCAAGGGTGTAACCCGGGTGCACAATGGGCTGAAACAGGCATTCTGGTAGTTCGAATGCCGCCAGCAGTTCACCGGACCAGTCCATGGTGGACGGGTCGAAACACTGGGTTGTGGTAGCAATCGAGAATTCTGCGGCCTTGACACCGGTGAGCCAGAAATTCAGCAGGTCCGGGATCATGAGCAAACTGGCGGCCATCTGCAGGTCCTGCGGGGATAGGCACTTGAGTGCCAGCAACTGATACAGCGTATTGAGTGGAATGAACTGGATGCCGGTGCAGGCGAAAATCTCGTCCCGCGCCCGAATGCGAAACGCCTCCTCCAGTATGCCGTTGGTCCTGGCATCCCGGTAGTGCACCGGATTTCCCAACAGCCGATCCTGGGCATCCAATAATCCGAAGTCGCAGCCCCAAGTGTCCAGGCCCAATCCCTGGACCGGTTCGCCCAAGCCGGCGGCCTTGCGCAGGCCTTCCTGGATTTCGTGCCAAATCCCAAGAATGTTCCAGTGCAGCGTTCCGTGCACGCTCACCGGCACATTGGGAAAGCGGTGGACTTCGGAAAGTTGCAAGCCGCGGTCAGTCAGCCGGCCGGCCATGACGCGCCCGCTGTCCGCGCCCAGATCAACAGCCAGGTAGGTCAAGATGCATTCCGTGGTCGGGAGGCGTGGGGCAGGGGATCGACAATCGGGGCAAACAGCCGGAAACGCGCGGACGGAGACGGTGCAAAACCGATCCGGTATCCCAACAATTCTACCCGTAGGCGGGATGCCAAAACCATTCGGCGGGTCGGCGAATCGGATCCGGTTCGCCACAGGCACACTGCCATGACCACGAGAGACGCGACGTTTGGACCCCACCCGGCCACGCCGGACACTCGGCGCAGATGCCCTGCGAGAATCCAAACCAGCCCATGCGAGCCGGTCAGCCGAACCGGTCCTCCTTGGGCCGGGGAAACCGAGTGGAGTACGATTCGGAGACCGCGACCGAGCCTGACTGCCCAGGCGTTGCCGCCAATCGGTCGACTGCAATCCAAGGAACCCAAAATGAGCACAACACTGAAAGTTGGAGTCGTAGGCGTCGGCGGCATCGCGCGGACGCATATGCCAGGTTGGGCCGCGTCGGAAGATGCCGAGGTGGTGGCCGGATCGGATGTGGTTGAACCGGCTCTCAAGGAGTGGGGGGCCATGCACGGCATCTCCCGGCTCTACACCGATGTCAAGGACTTGTTTGCCGACCCGGACATCGACATCATCGATGTCTGCACGCCCAACATGTATCACCGGGATCTTTCGATCGGGGGCCTCGAAGCCGGCAAGCATGTCATTTGTGAAAAACCCCTCGCCCCAACCCCGGACGACGTCCGTGCCATGATGACCGCGCGCGACAAGGCCGGAAAACTGCTCATGACCGCACAGCATTTCCGGTTCTCAGGACTGTCGCAGGCAATGAAGACAGAGATCGAAACCGGTACCCTGGGCAACATCTACCACGGCCGGAGCTGGATGCTGCGGCGGAACGGGTTCGTTCCCAGCCCCACGTTCGTCGAAAAGAAGCACAGCGGGGGAGGGCCCTGCATCGACATTGGCGTTCACGTCCTGGACTTGACCCTTTGGCTCATGGGCAATCCGGAGCCCGTGGCCATCACCGGCGTGTCGGGAGCACCATTGGCCCATCTGCCCGGACAGTTTGCAGCTTGGAGACCATCCGCTCCGATGCCGGACATCTGGGATGTGGAGGACTACGCTGTGGCGTTTGTCCGATTTGACACGGGCGCCACCCTGGTTCTGGAAACCAGCTGGCTGCTCCATCACGACATTGACGGCGAAGACATGCAGATTTGGCTGTACGGGGACCAGGGAGGCTGCCACTATCCAGAAGGCAAGTTCCTGTCCACGAACTACGAAACCAAGCAGATGTACACGCGCACCCTCAAGATCACGCGCGACCAGTTGGAGCCGCATGCGCAGGAGGTGGTCGAATTCGCCAGGGCCATCAAGAATGGGGAGCCGTCCCCGGTGCCGTCGGAGCATTCCCTGCAGGTGTTGACCATCCTGGACGGGATCTACCGGAGCCAGGCGGCGGGCAAGGAGATTGCCCTGGTCTGACAAAAATGGGGGCAACTGCGATGATCACGAACCCACCTGTGAGGGAACCATCCCTGGAGCTCATTGCGGACTATCCCTGCGAAACAGGCGAGGGACCCCTTTGGCATCCGGATGAAGAATGCCTGTACTGGGTTGACATTCCGCCCGGTCACCTGTACCGGTACGATCCCGCCAGTGGCAGGCACGCGCGCGTGTACGAAGCGGACCGGGCCATCGGCGGCTTCACGATTCAGGAGAACGGCGATCTCCTCCTGTTCATGGCGGCAGGCCGGATCATGACCTGGAATCACGGCCGGACCGAAGTCGTCATATCTCAGATCGACGCGGATCTTGACACACGGTTCAACGATGTCTCCGCCGGTCCACAAGGCCAGGTGTTTTGCGGGACAATGGCAACCTCGAGAACCGGTCCGGCGGACGGGCGGCTGTATCGGCTCGACCCCGATGGAACGCTTGAGACCAAGCTGACCGGCATCGGGACATCCAACGGCATGGCCTGGACGCCGGATCGTTCCCGCTTCCTGCACACGGACACACGGGTCCGACGCATCACATCGTACGCATGGAACGAGGCAGTTGGAGATTTCGATCCAGACTCGGGCTCGCTCGTGTACGAGGCACCCGAGGAAGTTGACTACGGGCGGCCCGACGGGATGACCATCGATGCCTCAGGCGACCTTTGGATTGCACATTGGGACGGGTTCTCCGTCGTACACACCGATCCTGACGGACGGGTTAAGGAAATCCTGGCTCTGCCGGTCCGCAAGGTGTCGTCGGTGACCATTGCCGGATCCGACATGACCGACATGTACATTACGACCGCGGGAGGCAATGACCGAGGTTTCAATGGCAACGATGCCGGAAGCCTGTTTCGCTTAACCCAAAGCGCCCGAGGGCAACCGGAATTCCGTTCAAGGATGGGTTTGGATTAATTACATACATGACTAAGCACGGATGGATGCCATAATGAACGGAAGCCGCGGGTGCTACCAACACCGCACGGCTCCCTGACAGGCAGGTTGAAGATGCCAACCCGGACTGCTGCCCCCAAGTCTAAAACAACCGAAGTCCGCAGCGAGCGGTACCGCGTCCGCTTCGACTGCCGCGCCCAAGCCGCCCTGTGCGCGCAGATCGCAGGTGCCTGCCGGCTGGTGTGGAACCTCCTGCTGGCCGATTGCGAGCGGCGGTATCGGTTGCACAAGGAATATGGCAAGGGGACCGCCCTCGAAGGCGCGGTGCCCGTCGACAAGTCCGTCTCGTTCTTCACGCTGGGCAAACGGTTCACGGACATCAGGAGCCGACCCGATGCCGCCTGGGTGCAGGCGTTCCTGGGTTCTCCCTGGGGACGGCGGTACCGCGCCATGGATCTGTCCTGGCTGCGGGATCTTCCTTTCGGATCGGTCCGCTACACGGCCAAGTACCTGGCCGACGCGTACACGCGCTTCTTCGAGGCCTGGGCCGCGGCCAAGTTACAGGGCAAATCCCTGGGCGTCCGCAAGTCGGACGGCAAGCCCAAGGGGTTCCCGAAGTACAAGGCCAAGTTCGATAGGGACGACGGCTTCACCATTCCCGACGGCGTGCGCGTGGACGGTGACCGATTGCACATCCCCAAGGTGGGGTGGGTGCGTCTGGAAGGGAGCGGGTTGTACCGGGGATGCAAGGCCAAGCAGGTGCGCATCCGGAAGGAAGGGACCGAGGATCACCCGAAATGGTACGCCTACGTGTTCCATGAAGTGCCGGTGGACCGGCTGAAGCCGCCGGCC